>JBDUCF010000213.1:0-5369 GCA_040003545.1 Pyrinomonadaceae bacterium
CTGAAGCAATTTCCTCCGAGCCTTCCAGATCGGCGATGGTGCGGCTGACTTTCAGAATTCGATCATAGGCCCGCGCTGACAGGCCCAGGCGCGTCATGGCCCGTTCCAACATGGATTCGCTCTCCGAGTCAATGCGGCAATACTCCCGGATAAGCCGTGGCGTCATGGAGGCATTAGCAAAAATTCCGTGAGGGGCGAATCGCTTCTGTTGACGTTCGCGCGCACTGATAACCCGCTCCCGGATGGCTGTTGATGATTCCGCATCGGGAGGCGTGCGGCCGGAAAGCTCTTTGAACTTCACCGCCGGCACGTCAACATGAATGTCGATGCGATCGAGTAGCGGCCCGGAAATACGCCCCACGTAGCGCTGAATCTGCAGTGGTGTGCAGCGGCATTCGCGCGTTGGATCATTCCAGAACCCGCACGGGCACGGGTTCATGGCCGCGGCGAGCATGAAAGAAGCAGGAAAGGTTAGCGACATCGCGGCGCGACTAATCGTAACTTTTTGGTCTTCGAGAGGCTGGCGCAAGACCTCCAGCACGCTGCGATCGAATTCCGGCAATTCATCGAGGAACAACACCCCTTGATGGGCCAGGGACACCTCTCCGGGACGGGGCACTGCGCCGCCGCCAATCAATCCTGCGTCGCTTATGGTGTGATGGGGGGAGCGGAAAGGCCGTTCAGTTACCAGCCCGGCGCGTCCCGTTAATCCGGCAACCGAATGTATCTTGGTCAGTTCCAGCGCGGCTTCGAATTCGAGCGGTGGCAAAATCGTGGGCAGCCGCTTAGCCAGCATGGTCTTGCCGGAGCCCGGCGGTCCGATTAGCAGAATATTGTGCGAACCGGCAGTGGAGACTTCAAGGGCGCGTTTGGCCGCAAGTTGTCCGCGCACTTCCCGAAAGTCAACGTTGTAGTGATCCTTATGAACAAGAATTTCGGAAGGATCAACGCGCAGCGGCTGCGGTGGCGAGGCGGATCGCAACGCGGCTATCAACTCGACTGCGTGACGCAGATCGCTCACCGGATAAACGTCAACGCCGGAAACGACAGCTGCCTCCTTCGCGTTCTCCTCAGGCAGGATCAAGTGCTTGATGGAAGCGGCGCGTGCCCGCAACGCGATTGGCAGTGCACCCTTGATGGCTCGGACGCGGCCGTCGAGTGAAAGTTCGCCAACCGAAAGCGTCTCAATCAGATTCTCGGCATCGCCGAGGTCGCCGTTGGCCCCCAGAATGCCGAGCGCGATTGGTAGATCGAAACTGGCGCCCTCCTTGCGCACGTCCGCCGGCGCCAGATTGATTGTGGTTTTCTCAATCGGGAAAAAGAACGCACAGTTTGTGATCGCGGCGCGGATGCGTTCGCGCGATTCGCGCACTGCGGCGTCCGGCAAGCCGACAATGATCACAGGAGGGGATGAATCGGCTTCACTGCGGACCCGACTCAAGTCGACTTCGACATCGACCAGGTCGGCATCAATTCCATAGACAGCGGCTGATTGCGTGCGGAAGAGCACGCGAGCATCTTTCAGAAAGAGATGAAAGAACGCAAGCGCAGGCAACAGAGCGCCTGGATCGGTTCGTAGTAAGAAAATAAGCGCGCTTCCGATTTAATCTCGAAAGCGCGCCTATTAAGTTTTGCGCGCGTGGCGGAATCGCGCGAAGCCAGACTGTTACTGTCCTCGTTGACGAGAAGACGTGGGCGCCGAAACCGGCAGTCTGATCTCCTGACCTGCCCTCAGCTCCGCGTCCGCCGGCATGCCGTTCAAGCGCGCGAGTTCGTCAGCCGAAACCTTGTGTGCTGCAGCAATCTTGGCGATCGTATCGCCCTTGCGGGCACGAATCTTTGTGGGACCGGCTGGCGCGGTGTCACTGGTAGCATTGCCAGTCTTGGCGCGTTTCCAGTTTGTCAGGCGCACATTGCTATTGGGTACCACTAACTTGGTCGTCGATTTCAGATCGACGCCGCTATTCATCGCCTGCAACTGGGCCACGCTGATGCCGGTACGATTAGCAACCGCCTGAAGGTCCTCACCCGGGGCGACGGAAATCACACGACTTGATTCGCGACGGTCACCTGGAACTCGCTTCAGAACTGCCAGCAACTGCTTTGACCTTCCGCCAGGCACGCGAACGTTATAAACCTCGCCTCGCGGGGTGACGTCACGCCGCAGCTCCGGATTCAAACTCTGTAAATAATCGACGCTGGTATCCGTCGCGTCGGCAATCAACCGCAAACTGGTAGCCGTGGGCACTTGCACCACGTCATAGGACAGCGGGGCCTCGCGACGAATAGAGCCAAAGCCATACCTGTCAGGATTCTTGGCGATCAAAATGGTTGCCAGGATATTCGGAACGTAGTCGCGAGTCTGCTGAGCAATGAACGGATAGATCTTCCAGAAGTTTGCAGTCCCGGCACGCGCGATAGCGCGATCTACGTTGAACTGGCCAGTGTTGTAAGCGGCCATCGCCAGGGCCCAGTCGCCGTTGTAATGGTCGCCCAGCGCCTTCAGGTACTTTGCGGAAGCCTGCGTTGCTTTCTCGAGGCTGTTGCGCTCGTCAATGTAAGCGGTCTGACGAAGTCCGAACGCGCGTCCGGTGCTGGGAACAAACTGCCAAAGCCCGGAAGCTGAGGCATACGAAAGTGCTTTGGGAGTCCAGGTGCTTTCGACCTGGCCCAGCCAGATAAGATCCTCAGGCACGCCTTCTTTTCTGAAGGTCTCTCGCGCCAACCTAGCGTATCGTCCCGAGCGGCGCAGGCCCACTTCCATGGTGGAGCGGCCGCGGCCCTGATAGTGATTGATGAAACCCTGAATCAGCGGATTAGTGGTGAAGGCAAAGTTGACTGAATTCTTGGCTAATTCCAAGGCGTCGATATCAGCCGGTGATACAGTCAGCTCCTCCGGGGTCAAAATCAACTTACTGAGCTCATCCAGGGGCGAAGGCTCAAACTGCTGCTGGCGAAAACCGATCTGCAGCGGCGCCGGCTGCTCGGTTTTGCGCGAGGTCTCAGTTGGTTGAGGCTGAAGATTCGACGTGTTTTGCGCAGCCAGGAGTACGGTAGGCTGCGATGTCAGCGGCATGTTCGGAACTTCTTCGCGGTACACCCGCTCGACTAGTTCCAAATAGAACGTTTGCAAACGCTGGTTGCCACGCACATCAAGGCCAGACTCGAGAATGCTGTCGACTGCCTTATCGAACTCGTCGCGCGCCTGCTCGCGCTTACTATCTTCGAGATTAAGCTTTCCTTTTCTGAAATGGTCTTCAGCGCGCGCGATGATTTGATCGACCCGGCCGCCCGACTTCTCAACCTCGGTTGGAGTCGTGCGGGCAGACGAACCTGCGGGAATCTGAGCTTGTATGATTGCTGGAGTAAAAAACGTACCACACAGGATGGCGCGAATGATCCAACGGGGGAAGCTACTAGTCATCAATCGTTGTTCTCCTTCACTAGGGGCTCGGGCGAATCCACGACTGCGGTCTCTTCCAAAGAGTCGAGCCTGGGGCAGCCACTAGTTAATACACGCGAGGTTGATAGAAAGTTCCCGTTTTCAGCCAGCTCCGGCGGTAGGCTCTGACACTAACTGGAACCAAACTCACTGACGGAGGTTATCACACGGTTTTGCAGGGTGTCAAACTACCTCTACCTCAAAATATAAGGGGAATTTGCCGATTTTTCGGCCTCTATATCCGTTCCAGACCCCACTAAGATGCCAAGTCTCCCGGACGGGTTGTGCTCCCAGGCTAAACAGTTCTGCCGGTTGCCGCCTGGGGCAGGCGGGTGGGCCGTACTCTGGGAGAAATCGGAGGGGCGGTCTTCTCTCTCAGGGCCTCCCGAAATACCTGGCGCATGTGGTCGACGAAGACGAACCGGATGTCCTTGAAAAGCTCTTTCGGCACTTCATCCAGGTCACGGCGGTTTTGTTGAGGTAGCATGATTGTAGTGACTCGGGCACGACGTGCCGCCAGGACTTTTTCCTTAACTCCGCCTACGGGCAAGACATTTCCCCGCAGAGTAATCTCTCCCGTCATGGCAACGTCCTTACGTACCAGCCTTTGCGAGAGGACCGAAACCATGGCTACCCCCAGTGTGATCCCTGCCGAAGGACCATCTTTAGGAATGGCTCCTTCGGGGATGTGTATATGGAGGTCGTAGTTGTTGAAGTCTTCTTCGTCAATCTCTAATTCCTTCGCGCGGGATTTGGCGTAAGAATAAGCGGCTTGCGCCGATTCACGCATCACCTCTCCAAGCTGCCCGGTCAAGACCAGGTTTCCTTTTCCTTTCATGCGCAACGCTTCGATGAAGAGAATGTCGCCGCCCACTGCGGTCCAGGCCAGACCCGTTGCTACGCCAATTTGATCCTTCTTCAGAACTTCTTCGGGAATGACTTTGGGAGCGCCCAGAAACTCGTGCAGGTTCTTCAGCGAGATGCGAACCGTGTGCTTGTTGCCTTCAGCAATGCGCCGCGCAACCTTGCGGCAGATTGAGCCGATCTCGCGCTCAAGCTGACGCAATCCAGCTTCGTGGGTGTATTGCTGAATGATCGCATTTAGCGCCGTGGCGGAAATATTCAGTTCGCGCGCGGTAATACCGTTCTCTTCTGTCTGCTTCGGCAGCAGGTGACGGCGCGCGATCTCGCGCTTTTCTTCTTCGGTATAACCGGCCAGCCGGATGACTTCCATCCGGTCTCGCAAAGCGGGCTGTACCGTGTCCAGCACGTTCGCGGTGGTCATGAAAATCACATTCGAAAGATCGAAGGTGACGCCTAGATAGTTGTCGCGGAAGCTGTTGTTCTGCTCCGGATCCAGAACTTCCAGCAAAGCGGAAGAAGGGTCGCCGCGAAAATCAGCGCCCACCTTGTCGATCTCGTCAAACATGATCAACGGATTGTTCGTCCCCGCCTGTTGAATGGCTTGAATCACACGTCCGGGCATCGCACCAACGTAGGTTCTGCGATGGCCGCGAATCTCTGCTTCGTCGTGCACGCCACCCAGGGAAAGACGCATGAATTTTCGGCCCAAAGCTCGCGCTATCGAACGGCCAAGCGAGGTTTTGCCAACACCTGGCGGCCCAACCAAACAAAGAATCGGACCCTTGGGTTTTTCTTTGAGCTTCCGCACAGCTAAGGCTTCGATAATGCGATCTTTGACCTTCTCCAGACCGTAATGGTCTTCGTTCAGGATTCGCTCGGCTTTGTGCAAATCCAAATTGTCTTTAGACGCCTTGGACCATGGGAGCTCGGTCATGATCTCCATCCAGTTCCGCAGGGTGGCAGTTTCTGCCGCATCCGGATGCATTCGCTCGAGTTTCTTCAACTGCCGCAGCGCTTCCTCCTCGGCAGGCTTCGGCATCTTGGCGGCTTCGATCTTTTCTCG
>JBDUCF010000214.1:0-5367 GCA_040003545.1 Pyrinomonadaceae bacterium
GCGTATGAAGCCATGCTTGGGCGGCGTATCGCCGGGTGCGGTCTGTGCTTCGACTTCCAGGGCGCGGAAAAACTGTGATGCCATCATTTTTGCCGTGCCCTGAATCATCCTTTGGCCTACGCCGGCAATTGGGCCACCAACCTGGATCTCGCCCGTGTATTTGATCACGGTCGCGCCATCCCTCTCTGCCAAATCCAAATCGCCGGAGCCTTTGAGAAATCCGGGTCCGCCCTTGCCGTCAACGACGATCCGGTAATGTCAAGGCGGCCGCATGTCTTCGAGTTTGACATTGCCTTGAAAGACTCCTTTGATCGCCCCCACACCGGCCCGCAGGGTGGCGGCATACGTATCTTCGCCAGTCTTCTCCAGCCGCTCGCAACCGGGAATGCAGCGCTGCAGTACTTCCGGATCAACTAGCGATTGATAGACCCGTTCGCGCGGCGCGCGCAATGTCTCTGTGCCTGCGAGTTTCATAGAGGCAGGACAGGCATTCCGGCCTGTCGGATTTTATTTTCGCAGAGCGCCAGGCAGGAATGCCTGTCCTACTTCGCGCGGCTAGCGGCGCTGGCAATCGCGCGGCGCGTGTAAACCTCGGCGAGATGAAGGCGATAGTCCGCAGAGGCGAAGAGATCACTGTTCACGTCAACGCCGTCAGAGGCATGCGCCGCCGCGGCCGCGATAGTCGTCTCATCAAGCGTGCTCCCCGCCAGCGCGTCCTGCACGGCAATTGCGCGATAGGCTGTGGGGCCAACACCAGTGATTCCGATGTTGGCCGACTGGCAGGTGCCGTCAGAATTGCGCGTGATACTTACGGCGACCCCTACGACCGCGAATCCAGACGCTGGATGGTGCATTTTGGCATAACCGTGACCGGCAGGCGTCGCCGGAAGAGCGATGCGAATCTCGCGCAGTATTTCTCCCGAAGCGAGCGCGGTGGTAAACAAGTCGGTGAAAAAGTCGTCAGCCTTGATGAAGCGTTCCCCCGCGGCACTGGCCACAACCAATTTTGCCCCCAGGGCTATTACTGCGGCCGGCCAGTCGGCCGAAGGATCAGCATGGGCCAGGCTACCGCCGATGGTTCCTTTGTTTCGCACTTGAACATCGCCGATGTGCCCAGCGCATTCCGGCAGCAAGGGGCAAATCTCTTTGAGCCTGTCCGACGATTCTATTTGATAGTGGGTGGTCATTGCCCCGATGCGCAGTTGGCCTTCCTCTTCGCGGATGTAGGAGAGATCCTTAATGCGGCCAATGTCGATCAGCAACTGCGGCTGGGCCAGGCGAAGCTTCATCGCGGGAATCAAGCTATGGCCGCCGGCCAGAATCTTTGCATCGTCAGGATGCTGCGTTAGTTGCAGTATCGCCTCGTCGAGCGTGGTGGGAACGACGTAATCGAATTGTGCGGGAATCATTGTGTCTCCAGGTAGGACAGGCATGCCTGCCTGTCACTTCGAGAATAATAGTTAGACAGACAGGAATGTCTGTCCTACTTCGGAATCAATCTCCAGACGGTTTCCGGCTTCATCGGCATATCGATGTGGCGCACGCCGAAAGGCGATAGGGCATCGACGACCGCATTGACGATCGCCGGCGTTGCCCCGATAGTTCCTGCTTCACCGACGCCTTTTACGCCCAGAGGATTCACCGGCGAAGGTGTCTCCGTGCGGTCCAATTCAAACCACGGAATCATCGAAGCTCGCGGCACCGCATAGTCCATTAGGGTCCCAGTTATCAGTTGTCCCTGTTCATCATAAACAAGTTCTTCATAAAGCGCCTGGCCGATTGATTGCACGATGCCGCCATGTAACTGACCGTCCACCAGCATGGGATTGATAACTTTGCCGCAGTCATCGACCGCGACGTAGCGCAGAAACTTCACCTGACCCGTGTCGCGATCGATCTCGACCACGGCGATATGGGTGCCGAACGGGAAGGTAAAATTCTTTGGCTCGAAGAAGTAGGTCGCGGAAAGTCCAGGTTCCATATCGGGGGGAAGATCCCTGGCGATGTGCGCAGCGAGGGCCACATCCTGAATCGTGATCCCCTTGCCATTCGTTTCCGGTTCGGGCAAAGCCCCCGCCGGCGATTCTCCGAGGGGCATGACCGGCGCGGGCGCCTCACCGGCTGCCGCAGCTTCAGCGGCCAGCAAAGAAAATCGTGAATTATTAAAAGCAACATTTGCGGCTTCGGTCTTCAACATGTGCGCCGCAATCTTCGTCGCTTTTTCTTTCAACTTTTCAATCGCTATCAGCATCGCGGTGCCGCCCACTGCGGTAGCCCTGCTGCCAAATGTCCCAATACCGTATTGCACAATCGAAGTGTCACCGTGGATGACGGTGACATCGTTGAGGTCAACGCCCAACTCGTCCGCGGCAATCTGGGCGAACGAAGTTTCCTGACCCTGGCCATGCGGCGATGCGCCGGTCATGACCGTGACTTTTCCGGTGGGCTCGATGCGTACCGTGGCACTTTCCCAACCGCCGGCCGGCATCGCCTGTGATGGGCCCAGCGCGCAAATCTCGACATAGGTGGAAACGCCTATACCGATAATCTTGCCTTCGGCTCGAGCTTTCTTTTGTTCATCGCGCAGCTTCGCGTAATCGGAAATCTCCAACGCTTTCGCAAGCGCCCCTTCGTAATTCCCGCTGTCGTAAAAAAGACCGGTCGCAGTCTTAAAAGGGAACTCGTCCGGCCCGGGAAAATTCTTCCGCCGTACCGCGACCGGATCCATTCCCAATTCGGCAGCTACCAAATCGATCGCGCGTTCAACTACGTGCGTAGCTTCGGGCCGGCCGGCGCCGCGATAGGCGTCGGTAGCCATCTTGTTCGTGAACACACCGGTGACGTTGATTTGAATCGCGGGAATCTTGTATGAACCTGACAGCATCAATCCTGTCAGAGTGGGAATCGCCGGCGTCAGAAGCTGATGGTAAGCGCCCAGGTCGGCGAAAACGTTGTAACGCAGACCGGTAACGGTGCCGTCGTTCTTGCAACCAACCTCGATGTATCCCACCTGACCGCGCCCGTGAATTGTTGATTGAATGTTTTCCCGCCGGTTTTCGATCCACTTTACCGGCTTGCCAAGTTGGATCGAGATCCAGCCGAGTAAAGCTTCTTCAGCATAGACATTCAGTTTGGATCCAAAGCCGCCGCCCACTTCTGGAGTTATGACGCGCAGCTTGTTCTCCGGCATGCCAATCATCAAAGCGAGTTGCGTGCGCAACAGGTGGGGAATCTGCGTGGAAGACCAGACCGTCAGCTCTTCTTCACCGGGAAAATAACGCGCCAGCACGCCGCGGCCCTCCATGGCGATAGGGGCCAGCCGTTGATGCACCAGACGTTGCTTGATGACGTGATCGGCGCCGGCCAGGGCGGCATCGATGTCACCCTCGCCGGCCGTCAGTTTGTAAGCAATGTTGTCGCCGAAGCTTTCATGGATCACCGTCCCGCCTTTGGCTGCGTCTTCGACGTCAACTACGGCGGGCAGGTCTTCATAATCAACTGCGACCAAATCAACGGCATCACGGGCGGCATAACGATCGGTAGCTACGACGGCAGCGATGGGGTGGCCGACGAAATAGACTTTATCGCCAGCCAGCACCCGATGGTCCGGAACTTTCAAGTCGGGCAGGGCGCTGGCGCAAGGAACCGGCCCAACTTTGGCAACATCCTTTCCCGTAAAGACCGCGACGACGCCCGGCGCTTTGACGGCTTCGCTAACATCCACCTTGCTGATTCGCGCGTGCGCATATATCGAGCGAACGAATGATACGTGAAGCGTGTCAGGCAGCTTGATGTCATCAACGTAATGGGCCAGGCCTTTGATCAAACGCGGGTCTTCGGTGCGCTTTATTCTCTGTCCAACGTATTTCGCCATGATGCTCCTTACCGTAACCTTAGTTTAGAAGCAGGACTTGTCCTGCCGTTGCGCTCCGCGGACAAGTCCGCCTCTAAACTGATACCATTTACTAATACTGATCACGTTTACTTTCCCGCCGCCGCGTTTTTAGCAGCGTGCTCCACCGCCTCCACAATGTGCTGATAGCCGGTGCAGCGGCAAAGGTTTCCCTCCAGCCCGTGGCGAATCTGTTCCTGGGAAGGATCGGGATTGCGTTCGAGCAGCTGCGCTGCCGTCATGATCATGCCGGGCGTGCAATAGCCGCACTGCAAACCGTGCTTCTCCCAGAATCCTTTCTGCACCGGATGCAGTTCGCCGTTCTGCGCCAGTCCTTCAATCGTGGTGACCTCTGCGCCTTCCGCCTGCACGGCAAACATCGTGCATGATTTGACGGCCTGCCCGTCGATCATCACGGTGCAGGCGCCGCAGAGGGATGTTTCGCAACCAATGTGCGTACCTGTCAGGTTAAGGACATCGCGCAGGTAGTGCACTAACAAAAGGCGCGGCTCTACTTCATGCTGGCAGGCGGCACCATTCACGTTCACGCTGATAGCCCGTTTCATAAGCTACCTCACTTTATTTCTTTAATTAGGAAGGAGAATTGCCGCGGAGTTTCTATGCCAACTGCCTGCAAAAGTCAACTGATGATAGGGAAGAGACTTTTGAAGCAAAGATATTGGCAAACCCTTTCGACGGCTTCTTTTCCGGGATGGTCGGCTTCGGTGATCACTTTATGCTAAAAACCACCGTGGTATTGGTATTAGCCGAACTCCTGAAGGTTGACCGGGTTCGCTCCCGTAACTCGACTGTTCGTTAACAGCCCACGCCTGAAGCGCCAAAGGCGCGAAATGTAAAAGCCTGGGCCAACGGCCCAGGGAGGTATCTCATAAACGCACTAGAGCGCTGAAGGCGCGAAATAAGGATAAAAAGATATGCCCCAATCCTTATCGTCAATTCTCATCCACCTGATCTTCAGTACGAAACACAGAGAGCCGTTTATCACGCCGACAATCGAAACGGAATTACATCCGTACATGGCCAAAATCTTTCGCGGCCTGAAGTCGCCGACGCTGACGATTGGCGGCACGAACGACCATGTCCACATATTGTTTTCTCTCGGACGTGTGATCGCGGTTGCTGACCTGGTTGAAGAGGTTAAGACGGAATCTTCGAAGTGGATCAAGACGAAAGGACCGGAGTTCAGAGACTTTCACTGGCAAAAAGGCTATAGCACATTCTCCATTGGCCAGTCACAGGTGCCAGCCCTGAAGCGTTACATAGCCAGGCAGAGAGAACACCACCGGCGTGTCAGATTTCAGGAGGAGTATCGCAAGTTTCTCAAGGCCTATGGAATTGATTACGACGAACGATACGTTTGGGATTGACGATTTCGCGCCTTCAGCGCTCCATTAATCGCTCGTGTCTTTTCCTGGGCCGTTGGCCCAGGCTATTACATTTCGCGCCCTTGGCGC
>JBDUCF010000215.1:0-5362 GCA_040003545.1 Pyrinomonadaceae bacterium
GTTGAATTGGCCGATTCGTACGGCGGATCCATTAGTGCCAGTGTCAATCTCTTTTCAGTCATGATTGAACTCCTCCGCTTCTCATTCACATCTGGCTTCAGCCAGGTGATCTGATGCGGTCTTAAGAGGAAACCGTTTAAACGGTTTACCGTTACCACCCCTGGCGGGCCACCCGGCTGAAGCCGGGTGTGAATGAGAGAACTCGACTAATGCCAGAGGGCTTTGGTTTCAGCCTGGACCAGTGCATCCACCAGTGTTTCAATGTTCGATTGTTGAATGCCCGCACCCACCTCGGCGGTTTGAATGCCGCGCTCGCATAACGAAAACTCGTCGGCCATAAGAACGATCCCGGCATTGGCTAAGCGGTTGAGGTAGTTCTCACGTCCATTCTTGCGCGCCGCCAGCACGCCGTTTTGCACGAGAAAAACGGTGACCTCGTGCCCGCGTTGTTTCAAAGCAGTTGCGGTCTCTTCGACAAACCGGACGTCGCGTGATTCAAAAGGATCTCTTGATTCAATGAACAAGTATTTCGTCATAGATAACTCCTCTGAGGGGGTTGACACCTCGCCAGCGAGCAACGGTTCTGTGGAACAGCAGCTCATGGATAACTCCGCGTCACAGTCGCAGTGTTGCCATTGGTATCGGTGACCGTTAGCGTGATAGTGCCGCGGTTGAACTCCAGAGCCCTGAAGGAGGTCAGCGGTGACGAGATAACGCTATCCGGACTCGCCGCGGTCCAGCTCAGATCCCACGCATAGGAAACGATATTCCCCGTGGACGCGCTCGCGTCAAGATTGATTGTCGGGCAGCACGTAATGTTGAAGACGAAGCTGGCGGTTAGCGGCGTCGGCGTTGGCGTTGGCGTTGGTGTCGCCGTCGGCATTGGCGTTGGTGTTGGCGTTGAAGTTGGTGCCGGAGTTGGTGTCGGTGTCGGTGTGGGCCATGGCTCAACATGGATGCTAGTGTACTGGGAAGCTGTTTCACCTGCGGCGTCGGTGACATACACCCAATAGCCCTGCATTGACGTCGGCGAAGCGACCGGATTCCCGATCTTGCGATCGCTTAGCGCAACGGCCGGTTCCCAGTAGAAGTTGTACGGAGGAATGCCCCCGATCGCGACCGCATCTAACTGTGAAGTTTCACCGGGATGAATCGTCGATGGGGTGGCGGATGGATGCACGGTAAGACGTTGCGCAACGACGAACACGGTAACCGATTCAGTGCGCGTCCTGCCTGACGCATCTGTCACCGTCGCTTGGTAGGTCGTCGTGGTTGTAGGAGTCGCGAATGGATCTGCGCTAAGCGGGTTGTTTAGTCCCGTGGTCGGACTCCATGTAATGGTGTAGGGCGGTCTCCCGCCTCCCGGAATGGTGCCCAACAACGACGAGCCGCCAGCGACGACTTCGAGCGGATCGGCTGTGACTGTCAGAGTTACAGGCGGCGGCAGGGCCACTGTCAGATAGAGAGTGCCTGTACCGGACCCCTCCGTGCTGCGGGCATAGCGGTACGCGATCGGAAAGGACGCATGGACTGGTGCCTCCGCTCCAACGCAGATTGATCGACTAGTCTCATTAACGCTGCCTCTCCACTGGGGCGAAACAATCTCGGCATTGAACAGTGGGGTTTGTTCGTCAGTGGGTTCGAATGTGAAGTTGTCTGGGACCGACAGAAGCGACCACTTGCCATCTGCGCACGGGTTGCTGAATACCTCGCACCCCCCGGGCTCGATCGTCATGTATAGGTCCTGGCACTCATAAACCTGACCAACCGACGCCACATTGTACTCACATTTCTGATTGCCGAGCGCGAAGACCAATATCAGCGCAAGCAGCCCGAGCCGGACGATTCTCATGCCCCTCGCGCGAGTTGAATGCGTCACGTGCTGCTTGTCATCTCCATCGTTGCGATCCGGCGGGTTATTTTCTTCCATGACCATTCTCCTGTGTCCCCTCTGCGAGGAAACGGCCAAGCCTGGAGTGCGCGAAAAAGCCACGCACAAGGCTCGAGTGTTCCCCAGCGCAGGCCGCAAAGGTGCTTACTCGCTTTCCTGAGACGATGAAGTCCTCGCCGAAATTCAGGTGTTCGCAGTTGCCGACAATCTTCGCGCTCCAACTTCCGGCGCCGCGCCAGGTCTCGCCGTCGCGTTGGCTGTCAAGGTCGCCGTTGACGAACACGTTGCAACCGGGCCGGGGCGAATACTTCGCGCTGCACAACCCCCCGATCTCCTTGTCGTCGGCATTTGCCGAGCACTTAAGAGACTTGATCACCAGGTCCGGTATGATCGATTCGCCGGGACAAATTTCCGCGGTAATCACTTCCGTCGCCACCAACCTGCCCGTCTGGTGGTCCCGAGAAGCGACAGTAACTTTCCATGTTCCTCGCCAGGACTCTGGAATCTTCTCGTCGTCGTCATGCTTGTCGTCTGCCTTTTGATTAGTTTCCTGGCCCAGTAGTACCTTATCGACATCATCGCCCTTGCGCTGCTGGGCCTGTAGGAAGCCTACACTGACCAAAAACAACCCGGCGAAGGCACTGATCAAAAGTGAAAAGAGAATTCTTCGTTTCATGTTGCATTCCTCCAGCCTTAGACCGGATGTTCAATTCTTTTTCCAGAGCCCACCCTGGCCGCGGGCTATTGAAATATCTGGATCGGCCTGCCACTCGGCACCCGGCGCGGAATCAGCTTACGCAGGTTTTCCGGACTGGCTTTCGGATCCAGCAAGCCGTCCCGGACAAAATCTACGAGCTGGCGGAACTGATCGTTTGACAGGTTGACGGGCGTCGCCATTGCCGGATCAAGGCGCGCCAGTACCGGCGCAATGGGACCTGTTGGACCGCGCAGATCGCGAGCGACGCCGGCCGCCGTCGGGTCATAACCAGGCGCTTGCCCGGCCGGGTTAAGGTGAAAGCGGATCGCATCCTCGAGTCTGGTGTACGCGCCGTTATGGAAAAACGCAGGCTGCAAGGCGACATTCCGGATCGGCGAGGTGCGGAACTTGTAGCGATCGTTCGAGTCGAACGTCACCTGCTCCAACCCGAAGTCTTCGTTCTGCCCGGGACCATCGAAGGTCACATTGCCAGCCGCGGGGTTGCCGGCCGCCGGTGCGATCTGCGGCACGCCGATGACGTGCCCTCGGAAGTCGCTGAACATTTCATTCGACTGTCCTGACACGGCGTGGCAAGCGACACAGTTGGCGCTGCCGAAGAAGAGCAACGCGCCACGCTTCTGATTCTCAGTCAATGCGTTCTTCTCGCCACGGGCGAAACGGTCAAGCGGCGCGTTGGCGAAGACCAGCGTGAACTCGAACTCCGCGATCGCCTTCGCGAACATGTCGTAGGTGACGGGGCCACCCGCCTTCACCTCGGGGAATATCTTGCCGAAGAGTTTGCGGTACTCAGGCACGTCGTTGATCCGCCGGATGACCTCGGCGCGAATGTCGTAGTTGTTGCCGGGGAAGACGAAGCCTGCCGCCTCTACCCGCTCGGTCGGCGGAATAAAAGCCTGTGCGACCAGCAGGTGGGCCTTGTCGGAAAGCGTCAGGCCCTCTGGCAGCGGGAACATGAACCCAAGGCTATTGTCGAACGGATCGAACGACAACGAAGCGAAACGCGAGTTCCACATGAGATTTGGAAACAACGCAGTGTTCGCGGCCATCGGCGTGCGCCGCTGGTTTCGCGGCCCCCTCCGATCCGGCCCCACGATGAAGTTGTTTTCGACGCCGATGGCGATCGAATGCGTATCGCCAAATCCTGCGGTCGCGGAGTGACAGCCCGAGCAGGAGTTGTCATCGTTGAGGCCCACGATTGTGTCGTGGAATAGATTGCGCCCGAGGTCGGCAAGCTGGTTGTCAATCTTACGGCCTAAACGCTGTTCAAGGGACGATCCCACTGTGCCCGTAAAACTGTGCTGGCTGAGAACCAGGGATAACTGGTCATCCACAACAACGTCGCCGCCGCCGCTTGCAGACGTCGGGCGCGTCAGAAATATTCCTCCGCCAACTATTAGCGCCATCAATAGAATCATTTTGCATCGTCGGATACTCATGAGGACCTCCTGTCTGGAAAAGGGAAGCGGGACGTTGACTGAGTGGGCGTTTAGAGTACCGGCTTCAGTCGGGTTTTTCCCGGCCGAACAAAGCCCGGCTAAAGTCGGTACTCTAAACGCCCGCTGTGATTACTAATCCCCATCACCCGGCACGCGCGGGTTCTTGAACGCAAAAATACCGTTCGTATTGTTCAGCCAGATCCACGCATTCAATTCCCAGAGTCCAAGCCCTTCTGAGTTCTCCCTCCATACATCGGCGTCTCCGGTGAAGCCTGCAGGGGCGGTGGACGCGAGGCTTAGAGGGACCACGTACTCCACTCCCACCAAGGCCATACGGTTCTCGTGCGGAACGGGTGCGTAAAGGAGAACCTCCGGGTGCTCGGGGTCGAAAATCCCGTCAACCAGCGCAAAGTTCACGTAGTGGAGTCCTTCACCGCCCTCGTAAATGTTTATGTTGACGTAGCCATCTGCTTCGGCCTGGGCGATGTCGTGATACTTGGCAGTTCCGCGCCGGGCCAGCGCCAGTTGTTGGTTCGTGGGAGCAGACAGGTTGTCCGGGGTGGCCATAACTCGCATGGCGGGTTTGCTGTTAACGGTCAAAGGGACGCTGCCAATAAGCAGGGCACAGACCGCGATGAAGAGAAGAGTTGGGCGAAAGCTTGTCATAGTTGACCTCCTGTTGAATTCATCCCAAAAGCCGGGACGGACGGTTAATAAAACGTAGTCTGCCGAGCGGCGTTGAAGTTGAGAGACCGCAGCAGAGCCAGTGTTAGTTATTTCCAGTTGTCTTGCGTCATTAGCTGCGTTTCTTTGCCTTCATCGCCTTAAGCGGGAATCCGGCCCGAAATGGCTCAAAATAATTGAGAATCTAGTAGGGAGCAGGTTGAGCGCTTACATATAGAACAAGGCTCGACCCCGGTGAGGTCAGTGCCACCACGCGGTAGCGGATGGGTTTGGAAACGAATTGAGGCTGCTTGAGCTTTAACGCAACGACTCACCCGCTACCGCGTGGTGGTACTGACCTCATCGGGACCGCACCTATCGCAAATCGAGATGGGCAAACTGCATTAGCACCCGCCGGCAAAGATGTTGACACTAACCCCTGGCGGAATATATATATGGCCCTCCACCAGTTAGCCGTTCTCATACTGGCATCCTGGGCTTCTCGTTAGTCTCACGTTGCGCTAACAGAACTCTTACCTTCGTCTTAAGAGAAAAGAATGTCCTCCGAAGTTCGAGCCAAAGCATTTTTTCTCACCGCCAGTGAGTTTGAAGAGTTTCAGAAGCCCAATCGTTACATCCCTAGAACTATCGGCG
>JBDUCF010000216.1:0-5361 GCA_040003545.1 Pyrinomonadaceae bacterium
ACTTCGATGGATACGCGCTCCACGATTTCCAGCCCTGCCTCTTCCAGGGCGCGCAGCTTCAAAGGGTTATTCGAGAGAACGCGTACTTTGCAAAGACCCAGATCAAACAGCACTTCGGCACATTGCCTGTATTCGCGCAGGTCAACTGCCAATCCTAATTGCTCGTTCGCTTCAACCGTGTCCGCCCCTTCATCCTGGAGAGCATAGGCCCGGATCTTATTAATGATCCCTATGCCCCGCCCTTCCTGCTGTTGATATACGATCGCGCCACGGCCTTCCTCCTGAATTAGCTGCATCGTGTGATGGAGCTGCTCGCCGCAATCGCATTTTGTAGAGCCAAAGACGTCACCAGTCAAACATTGCGAGTGAATGCGAACAAGCGTGGGCACCTCGCGTTTCATTTCGCCTTTGAACAGGACTACAAAATCTTCGTCCGAGATAAGCGAGCGATAACCGGCGATTTTGAAGTCGCCCCATTCCGTTGGCAGGTCTGCTATGGCAACTCTTTCGACGGACAGCTCCTGCGCTGACCAGGGACACGTCTCGGTCGCTTCTTTGTTCAACCCAAAAACTCCTTGAAGCTCAACATACAGGCGTCTGATCTCCAGCGCCGGCTTCACAGCGCCTTGATACTCTGTTCGTAAATAGTGAAGCAATTGAATCAGTTCCGGATCATTATAGAAGCAAGCTCTCTACCCCCACAAGCGCCTGTGCGGTAGACCGGCCTACTGGCTATGAATAGTCTGGGCCCTGTTAAGCCTTCCCGGGAGCGGCATTGCTGGTCAGCCTTGTGCGCGTTAAGATTAGGTCGCCAGCCGTAGTGGTTTCGAAAGGCACCGTGTTTGACAGGCGTGATTCAGGTCTTGCGACGCGAGCAAAAGATGTCAGGCGAACCAAACGAAGAATCTGCTGACAAGACAAAGCCGGTTCAGCAATCACCCAGCGTTCCCGGATCGGGCCTCGAGCGCCGGCCCGCTTTAGTTTTCCTGCGCGGAGAACTTCTGGCCGTTCCGATCCCCCTGGATCGTGACGAAGTCATTCTCGGACGGGCCCTCGAGGCGGATGTTCGGGTCAACGATGCGCGCGCGTCGCGTCTTCATGCGCGCGTTAATACTGAGCGCGATGAGTTGACCCAGGAAGTTCGCTATCGGATCACGGATCTTGGATCGACCAATGGCACATTGCTGAACGGGAACGCGGTCACTGAAGGCTTCTTGCAGGACGGCGATAAGATAGTTATCGGCGAACACATGCTGCGCTTCGACATGCTAGACGAAATTGATCGCGAATTCCAACAACAGATTCATCGCCTGCTGGTGCATGACGAGTTGACGGGACTGCTGACGAGCAAATCGTTCTTCTCGGAATTGCGGCGAGAGGCCGCGCGAGCGGAACTCGAATCGCTGCCGTTCTGCGTGCTGATGATGGACATAGATCATTTCAAAGAAGTTAACGACACCTATGGCCATCTCGCTGGTAGCCAAACGCTCGAGGACATCGGCGTAGTCATTAAACGGGCTCTTCGGGCCGGCGATGTTGCCGCGCGGTTCGGGGGAGAAGAGTTCGCGGCTTTCCTGCTGGATGCTGATTATGCCCAGGGGCTGGTCGCTGCTGAACGAGTTCGCGCCGGCATAGAAGGGCATTCGTTTCCCGCATCGCGCCGGGGCACGGGCGACATCGTCAGGACTCACCAAATCACTATCAGTGTGGGCGTCGCTTCGTATCCCGATGATGCAACCGATCCAATTCAACTAGTTGAACTGGCTGATTCGGCCCTCTATCGTGCGAAGCGGAGTGGCCGCAATCGGGTTTGTGCTTACCGCCCTTCACTCGCCGCGACCGAAAAGAGCGAGAAGCCACCTTCCCATCCCTAGCGGTCTTCGGCTGACCTGCGAAGGCCTTTCTGCAACTCTCTGCGCCAAAGGGCGTGTAATCGCTGGAACCTTGTATCGCAAGGCTCTGCCTGGTTGCGCCGCTTCAACGCTGCCGTGTATGCTCTCAGGTGACCAGGTTTCATGCATCGTCTCACGATCTTAAGCCATGAACGCAAGACTAAATCTCGCCAGCGAACCCTTTGGTAACCGGGCTTTGCCGTGGACCCTGACCGCGGTGATTGCTGTTAGTTCGCTTATCGCGCTGGTGTTTATCCTGCGAGCCACCAGCGCGACGAACGCACAGGCTGATGCCGTGCAGCGTGACGTCACCAGTTTGCGGCAAAAGATGGCGGGACTAAAGCAACAATCCGATCAGGTCAAGAGCGCGCTTACTCCCGATCAACTTCAGGCCCTGCGCGCCGCCCATACGCTCGTCGACCGGAAGCGTTTCTCGTGGTCTCGTCTCTTCTCCGATCTCGAGTCGGCGCTTCCCGGAACCGTGCGCGTGTCGAGGATCAGCGTGAAAGACGTGGTGATTCGCGGTGATCAAACAGTTGCCGACCTGGAATTGACTGTCATTAGTAAGAGCGCGGCAACGATCACGCAAATGATCTCTGAGATGGACGCGGCAGGTGTCTTTCAAGCGGAATTGATATCGGAGAACCTGCAAAAAGGCCGCGGAGAAATTGGCACCGAATACGTCATGACCGTCCACTACGTGCCGCGCAGCGGCGTCCCGACCGGTTCAAACACCGGTGCTAATCTGGCTGCAATTGAATCTTCAATAATAGCGGCGAATGGGGGGCGAAGATGAGCTCAGCAGAGCCACTGGCACAGCCTGCCCCGGCGCGTCGCGAGCAGATTCGCATTCGTCTGGATCAACTAAAGAGGTCGCGGCGGCGAAAGGTCCTGGGTCTCGCTGAGATTGCCGGCCTGGCAGGCGCGGCGTTGATGCTGCTGCTCGCGTTTATCTCCTATTTCTATTTCCTGTCTCCCGCTCATTCGCGGCTCGAATCCCTACAGCGCGAGCGCGATCAGCTGCAAAGCCAACTGCGGGTGGCTCAGGAAGGATACCAGCATAACGCCGACACGAAATCGATGGTGGAGACAATAAACACCAGCCTGGAAAGCTTCGAGAACGACCATCTGGTCGGACGGGGCAGTGGCCGCATGGCTTTGTACGCCGAACTGAACGAATTGATTCGTCGCAACGGTCTGCGCAACACTGCCGGCCCGAGTTACAGCGTGCTGGCGCCGCTGGGAATGAAGGGCCAGCAACAGCCGGCAACGAGCACGGACAGGCAAGTCAACGCTAAATGGCAAAGCGTTTTTCCCGGCATCGGCGTCAGCGTGACGGTGGAAGGTGCTTACCAGAACCTGCGCCACTTCCTGCGAGAGATTGAGACGAGTCGGCAGTTTCTAATAATTAATGCGATAGAACTTGAGAGTGGGACAGAGACAAATACTTTACCCGCTGGTGATTCGGCCATTCCCCCCGGAGGACAGCGAAAAGCGCCGGTGAGTTTGCGTCTGGACATGGCAACTTACTTTCAGCGGGCCGCAACAGATACATCGCCCTCTTCGGACTCGGGCACACATTGAGATTTTATGGCTGGTATTCAAATTAAATCCGCCGGGGATCAAAAAAAGCTGATTGCGGCGATTGCACTCGGCGTAATAGCTATCGTCGTGCTTTCGTATGCGCTGTTTGGTTCCTCAGGGGGCTCGCGCCAACCCGCGACTCCGAGAGCAACGGGAATACCTCCCTCACCGGCGCCAGGAGCCTTGAGAACGACAAATACATCGCCGGACGAGGTTGTCCAGCCCATACCTGCCGTGTTGGTTTCTGCCGGCGCGCCTGAGCCGGGACGCAATATCTTCGCCTTTTATGAACCTCCTCCTCCCAAGCCTTCGCCGGTGGTGGAGGCTCCCATTCCCTCGCCAACGCCGCCGCCGCCGCTGTTGCTGGCATCGCTTTCTCCGGGCAACGTCTACGCGCGCACTGCCGATTTCACTCTGGAAGTTTCCGGCGACAAGTTTACTCCTGCGGTGCATGTCGTACTTGATGGCCAGCAGTTACCCACTCGGTTTATAGGGCCACAACAGCTTGCTGCCACAGTCTCGGCCGCGCTGATAGCAAACCCGGGCTCGCGCCAGGTGGGAGTGCTTTCCCCCGACGGCAAACTGTACTCCAACGTGGTGACCCTGAATGTTGCCGCCCCACCCGTTCCTAATTACAGCTTCGTCGGCATCATAGGTAAGCCGCACTTCAACGACTGGGCTGTGCTACAGGACAAGAACAGCAAGGAGATTCTAAACGTGCAACGCGGGGACGTATTGGGTGGACGCTTCCGCGTGACAAGTATTTCAGAGCGCGAACTGGTGGTCACAGACTCGACCTTGAAAATCAAACACACCCTGGCTTTTACCCGCGACCCCTCGCTGGGAAATCAGATGCGTCCTCCGCCGCGTGCCGAGACCGACGAAGAACCATAGCTTCACTGGAAAGGTTACCGCTGTGAACTTTCGTAACCCCGCATTTCACGATCCGGTTATAACTCTGCCGCCGAATCGTCAGGGCGAAGAAGGTTACACGCTGGTGGCGCTGTTGGCATTTATGACGATACTTGCCATTTTCGCCATGGCTGCAGCTCCGAAGTTGAGCCAACAGGCCCAGCGCGAACAGGAAAAGGAAGAAATCTTTCGTGGGGAGCAGGTGGCTGAGGCTATTCAGATCTATTACAAATTGCACGGTACGACGGTTCCCCAAAGCTTGCCTACTTCAGTTGAACAACTGCTTGAGGGCATTCCCCAGGGCACTAAGAAGGTCCAGATACTTCGACCTTCGGCAGCGCGCGACGCGCTTTCGACTTCTGGCGAATGGCGTCTGATTGCGCCGCAAGCCCAGGCTCTGTTGGACTTTGAGCGATCCGTCTCGATTTACGCTGGAGGCGTGCCACCGCGACCTCGCGACAACGCAATCGCTGGATTGCAGGACGCGTCGGTGCCGCGGCTGGTCAACGTGCTCAACACCGGATCGACCGAGACAGCGCCGGGAGGTCAGGATAGCTCGCCGAGCTCGAGCGGTCCTTTCGTCGGCGTTGCCAGTCGCAGCCGGCGCACCTCAGTCATCAACTACTACGGAATTGATCGCCACGATCAATGGATCTTCACTCCGCTCTTTCGGTGAATCACCCGACACTCTCTGCTTCATGAACGCGATCGTTAGCACGATCGAGATGGATCTTGTTCGTCTCTCAGGCGCCTTGACGGGATCAAAATCGGAGAGCTGTCAGCGATCGAAACACGCTGATCGTGAATCTCGCTGAGAAAATATTTTCGTCATATAAGTAATAAGTTGTTGACAAGTGATCGTTTTAAGTTTATATAGCAAGATGTTGTGCGCCGTTTACTCTAGTCCACAAGAGGTACCTCGACACAGTATCTTGTGGTCATAACCACTAAACCGAAAAGGAGCACCGACACT
>JBDUCF010000217.1:0-5352 GCA_040003545.1 Pyrinomonadaceae bacterium
AAAGTAGCCATCGAAGTCGCGCCCCAGCACATCGATTATGTAATCAGCCGCTGAGCCGCCTCCGTTGAAGCGCTCATCGACCACTACTCCCTTCTTCTCCTGCTGCGAAAAGTAGTAGCGGTTGAAACTTGAATAGCCCGGCTGCCCGGTATTAGGAAGATACACATAAGCGAGTTGGCCATCGGACAGCTTTTCCACCAGACGCCGGTTCGATTCTACCCAGGCACGCGTGCGCAGGCCCTGTTCGCTCGGCGCCGGAATCACCGTCACTTGCCGCGCGCCATCAATTGTGGGAGTGCTGTTCACGGTTAACGCGGTCTGCCGATTTGCTGTCCCATCCAGCAATCGATAGATGTTGTCGGGCACCTTCAACTCGATGCCGTTGATTGCCATTATGTAATCACCGACGGCAACATTCACGCCGGGTGCAGATAGTGGCGCGCGCAGATCGGGGTTCCAGCTTTCGTTATCGTAAATGCGCGCGATCTTGTAGCGCCCGTTCTCGATAGTGAAGTCTGCTCCCAGCAATCCACCCTGCACTTGCGGCACTTCGGGCATGTCGCCACCACGAACATAGGAATGTCCGATAGCAATCTCTGCGCCCATCATGTCGAGCAGGTAGTTGAGGTCGGCGCGATGCATTACGTAAGGCAGCAACTGGCCGTACATCTGTTTCATCCTGGGCCAGTCGGCGCCGTGCATATTTGGCACGTAGAGGTAGTCGCGTTCGTTGCGCCAGCCCTCGTTGAAGATTTGTTTGAACTCTTCTTTGGGATCCAGATACATGCGCAAGTTGACGTTCAGACGTCCCGCACCTGCCGGCGGCGGATTTCGGTCCGCATCAACCAGAAAGAGAGATGGCGCCGGTGGTGGTCCTCCGGCGGCTGGTCCACGGCCGCCGGCGCCGGCATTTGCCGCTGAACGATAAAGCAACTTATGACCGTCGGCGCTTACTTCATAACTCGTAACGCCGCTGACAAAAGTCGCGGCCTTACGATCACTCAAGCGATAACGCCACAACTCGCTTCCCCTGGGACCCCCTGCGCCGGCGCCCGTATTTGGACCTGGGGCAGTCTCAAGATAGTAAACAGTGCCGTCAACGCCGGATTGCAATTCAGAATACTGCCGCTCAGGAACACCCGGGACGGAAATTATTCTTTGCTGCAACTTGTCGAAATCAATCTGGACCGTGACCGGTGGGCGGGATCGACGTGGCGGCGGCGGGGTTTGTTCTTCCGGTGGAGGTTCCGAAGGAGTTTCCGCGCCTGCTGGTGTTGGACGATTACCACGGCCTCCCCCGCCACCGCCAGGAGTTGGTGTAGCACTGCCGACGCCTTTGTCTTCATCGCTTTCGGGAAGCAATGGACTGGACTCGGCTTTCTTCAGCACCGCCAGATAGAGTCCGAAGTTTTCGTCGTGATCGTACGACGTCATATCCAGCCATTGAGACTTCAAGCCAAAGTCTGTCGAGGCCAGAAACCACAAGTATTTTCCGCTCGCGTCCCATGCCGGCCAGACGGCGTCGGCCAGGCCGTCCGTGACCTGCTTTGTTTCGCCGGTCTCTACGTTACTGACAAAGATCGCGTGATAGAGCGATCGCAAACGGCTTGAATACGCGACCCACTTCGAGTCGGGACTCCATACTGGATTGAGGGTGCGGCTCGGCACCATCCATGGATCGTTGCCGACAATTTTGGCCTGGCCACTGGCAATGTCCAGCACCCAAACGTGCAGGTTAGTGTCGGTGAAGACAAGCTTCTTCGAATCCGGCGACCATGAAGGAGTGTAATAGTGCGTCGGGTTTTGCAGCACGATCTCCCGAGCCGGGGTCAGGCCGTCCTGCGCTTCGATGTAGAGCCGGTATTCGCCGGACTTATCACTGAAGTACGAAATGAACTTTCCATCCGGTGACCAGCCGGGATCGCGCTCAGCTGAGCCACTGGAGTTGGTGAGGTTGCGTACGTCACCCTTGTCGGCGGGTATGGTAAAGATCTCTCCGCGCGCTTCGACCACAGCGCGTTTTCCCGTTGGCGAGAGCGCCATGTTGGTCATACGGCCGGCGACGTCTTCCCAATTAGGCATCATCCAGGGAAAGTCTCCAGTAGCGGTTATGTTGACGATATGTTCTTTGCCGTTCCTCGGATCGAGCTCATGGATGTAACCGGCCTGCTCAAAAACTATTGCATTCGCTCCGGAATCAATTGCCTTGACATCAAAGTCCGTGAACCTCGTTACCTGAGCCAGCTTCTTGCTCCGCGTTTGATATTCCCAAACATTCGCGACGCCGTCGCGATCTGAGATGAAGTACACCGCATCGTCAACCCACACCGGGTCCATATCTTTCGAGTCGGTCCAGGGCGGCGAAACCAGATCGTAAGTCTTGAGATCGACAATCCAAATTGGCCGGTTCTGACCGCCTCGATAGTTGCGGCGTTCTTCGTCCCACGAATTGTTCATGCGATAAGCGATGCGGGCGCCATCGGCCGATACTTTGCCCTGGTAGGCGCGAGGGAGAGGCATCGGTTCTTCGACGCCGCCGTCAGCGGACACGGTCCAGAAGCGAGGCGCGCCGCTGGGAGCCCAGGTCGCTCGCGAAGACGAAAAGATGATTGCCCTTCCATCAGGCGTCCATCCCTGGACCTGATCGGAGCCCGGATGCCATGTCAAACGTCGCGGCTCTCCACCTTCGGCAGGCACGACGTAAACGTCGAGATTGCCGGCGTACTCGCCGCTGAATGCAATCCACTTTCCGTCCGGCGAAAAATGCGGGTTGGTTGTCTGACCCTGGAAACTTGTGATGCGGCGCGCGCTGCCACCGGCCCGAGGAACAGTCCATATATTGTTTGCGTAAGCGAATGCGATCTGGGTGGCGCTGACGGTCGGGGAACGCAAAAGACGCGTCTGCCCGTTCGGTGTTTGCGCCTGGGCTGCATACGGCGCCAATACCAGCCGTCCGATTAGCAAAGCGGCAAAGAAAAATAAGATGCAACGGTCGAACGCGGGACCACAGGAGTCCGCAGGGAAACTTCGCTTGGGCATGGGGTTCCTCCAGATAGGCGTGACAGACTGAGCGCTTCTTTTAGCACGAACCACAGTGCGGAGCAATCCCGAATTTTCAGGGGCAAATTTAAATGTCTGCGAGGTCAGAACGCCGGTTCGGTTGTGAAGATGGAAACTAAATCTACTTTGCCCGCGTACTATGCGGAAAATGGCGCAAAGTCAGTTCTGATTTGGTAATATTGGCGGGAAATCCCCTTCGGTTTTGAAGTCACTTGCTGTAAACCAACCTGACATCTAATGGAGAAGTGTATGAGAAATGGGCATAAATCTTTCGTAGCCATCGCTTTGTTGCTGGCTATGAGTGTCGCGACCGTGTTTGGTCAGACGGGCCACGGCTTTGATCTGGCGAGTCTGGATAAGAATACTGCCGCCTGCGCGGACTTTTTTCAGTACGTCAATGGCGGATGGCTGGTAGCCAATCCAATTCCGCCCGCTTACCCGAGCTGGGGCGTAGCGAATGTCTTGAGCGAGAAGAATCGCGATGTGCTGCATGACATCCTCGAGGCATCGGCAAAGAACACCAGGGCGAAGAAGGGCAGCAATGAACAGAGAGTCGGCGATTATTACGCTGCCTGCATGGACGAAGCGAAGGTCGAGGCTGCTGGGCTGACGCCTTTGCAAGCTGAATTGCTGCGCATCGCCAAGATAAGCAATCAGAAGACTCTACAAAACGAGATTGCGCACCTGCACTCAATTGGTATCGGCACCTTGTTCAACGCCGGTTCGACTCAGGATTACAGGAACAGTGCCGAAGTGACCGCTGCAATTTTTCAGGGCGGGTTGGGACTGCCGGATCGCGACTACTACATCAAAGATGATGCCAGGTCGAACATGATCAGGAGCGAGTACATCAAGCATGTTGCTAAGATGTTCGAGCTCATGGGCGACGACGCGGCCAAGGCAGCGAGTGAAGCGCAGACCGTCATGGGCCTGGAGACCAAGCTGGCGGCGGCTTCCAAGACCAGAGTGGAATTGCGTGATCCAGAAAAACGTTATCACCGCATGCCGATGACCAAAGTCAGTGACCTGGGCACTAACTTCAACTGGCCGGCTTACTTTCGAAACATCGGCGTCACGCAAAAGCCTGATGTAAATGTGGCCACGCCGGACTTTTTCAAAGTCATGGATCAGCAGTTGACGGCGACGCCGATTGCCGATTGGCAGACTTACCTGCGCTGGGGCCTGATTAATGGCACTGCTTCCGCACTTTCCTCGAAGTTCGTCGACGAAGATTTCAACTTCAAGGGAAAGATCCTGCAAGGCGTCAAGGAGAACCAGCCGCGTTGGAAGCGTTGCGTCGCCGGTACCGACCGCGCTCTGGGCGAAGCCCTGGGCGAAGTTTACGTGAAGACGGCTTTCCCGCCGGCGGCCAAAGCGCGGGCGCTGGAGATGGTGCGCAACCTGGAAGCCGCCCTCAAGAGCGACATCACCACCTTGAGCTGGATGGGCGACGCTACGCGCAAGCAGGCCATCGTTAAGCTTGATGCGTTTCTAAATAAGATCGGTTATCCGGATAACTGGCGCGATTATTCTTCGCTCTCGATCGATCGGGGCTCTTACATCGCCAACCGGTTTCGGCTCGGCGAGTTTAACGAGCGGCGCGATGTCAATAAGATCGGCAAGCCGGTCGACAGGACTGAGTGGGCCATGTCGCCACCGACTGTTAACGCCTATTACAATCCGCAGATCAACGAAATCGTTTTTCCCGCCGGCATTTTGCAACCTCCATATTTCGATGCTGCCGCTGATGACGCCTTTAATTATGGCGCCATGGGATCGGTTATCGGCCACGAAATGACGCACGGCTTTGACGATCAGGGTAGCCAGTTCGGCGCTACCGGGAACCTCGCGAACTGGTGGAGCGACGCTGATCTCAAAGCTTTCAAAGCGCGCGCGAAATGCGTCATCGATCAGTTCAGCAGCTTTGAAGTCGAAAAGGGACTGAACGAAAACGGCAACCTCGTGGTAGGAGAGTCCATTGCGGACCTTGGGGGTTTGGTGATTGCATACGCCGCCTTCCAAAAAGCAATGGAGGGCAAACCGCGGGTGGACATCGACGGATTCACACCTGAGCAACGGTTCTTTCTCGGCTATGCTCGTGGCTGGGCCACCAGCACGCGCCCTGAGTTAGCGCGGATGCTGGTAACCGTTGACCCGCATCCTTTGCCGAAGTTCAGAGTGAACGGGCCGCTTTCGAATATGCCGCAGTTTGCTGCCGCATTTCAGTGCAAAGCCAGCGATGCGATGGTGCGCCCGGAGAAAGAGCGCTGTGTTATCTGGTAACCATCATCA
>JBDUCF010000218.1:0-5343 GCA_040003545.1 Pyrinomonadaceae bacterium
ACCGTAGATGAGGAAGTAACGACGCCGGTTCCCACTCCGTCAGTAGCACCCCCCGGTAGACAAATCAGAGTCATGAGGCCTACCGCGGCTGCGCTTAATGCCGGTATTCGCCACGGTGACCGCGCGCCCGCGCCCGTGGTAGTCCCCGCTGTTCCCGCTGGTCCAACGCCGCGCGAGCGACGTGAACGACAGGAACGCGGCGAAGCAACAGCAGTTCGCACCCCAAGAGTCTACGCGCGCACCGAACGAGCCGGCACACCGGGTGAAACTCTTACCCCGCAAACAACCTACATTCCACCTCCCGACGCCGGCCGGCGCCGCTCCCGCCGCACTACTTCCCGTTCAGGAAGGCGGCCCGGAGAAGGAAAGGGCGGCAAGTTCGATCGCGGGGATTTCATTCCGCCGCCGAAGGCCTTGTCCCTCGAAGATCGCATCGCCGGCAGGATGGAGGCCCCCGGGGAATCCGGCGAGCTGAAGTCAGCGCGACTGGTTGAAGGCTCGACGGTAAAGGAATTCGCGGAGAAGCTGGGCATTAAACCTAAAGACATTGTGACATTGCTCCTGCAGCGCGGTGTGTTCGCGACGATCAACCAGGCTTTGAATGACGATGTAGCGGCTGAACTGGGACAGCGATTTGGTTATGAAGTGACCTTCGTGCCCTTTGAAGAGATGGTGGCGGAGGAAGAGTTTGAAGAGCTGATCGCCACCGATGCCGACGACGTGGAATTGCCCCGCGCCCCGGTGGTCACCGTGATGGGCCATGTCGATCACGGTAAGACTTCACTTCTGGACGCTATTCGGGCCACGGATGTGGCGGGCGGAGAGGCGGGTGGCATCACCCAGCACATCGGCGCCTACAGCGTGCAAGTGCCTATACCCGATCGTCCCGGCGAAACTCGCCGCGTGGTCTTTCTGGATACTCCCGGCCACGAAGCGTTCACGATGATGCGGGCTCGCGGCGCAAAAGCGACCGACGTAGTGGTGCTGGTGGTCGCAGCCGACGACGGTGTGATGCCGCAGACGATCGAGGCGATTGAGCACTCGCGCGCCGCCGGCGTGCCGATCGTGGTCGCAATTAACAAGATCGACAAGCCGGACGCTAATCCCGATCGGGTCAAGCAGGAGCTTGCCACGCAGGGCTTGCAGCCGGTTGACTGGGGTGGTGAGACCGAGGTGGTGGCCGTGTCGGCGAAGAAACGCCAGAACCTCGATAACCTGCTCGAGACTATTTTGCTGACTTCAGACATTCTCGATTTGCGTGCCAGTCCGACCAGGCTTGCTTCCGGCGTAGTCTTGGAAGCGAAGCTCGATCGCGGGCGGGGCGCAGTCGCCACTGTACTCGTGCAGCAGGGCACACTGCGCATTCACGAACCGTTCATCATGGGACAGATCTTCGGCAAGGTGCGCGCGATGTTCAATGATCGTGGCGAACCGGTAACGGAAGTGGGGCCGGCGACTCCCGTGGAGGTGCTGGGGCTACAGGGCGTGCCGCAAGCCGGCGAATCTTTCCAGGTAGTGGCGGACATTACCCGGGCGCAACAAATCTCGCATCACCGCCAGGCGCTGAACCGGCAGAACACCCTTTTACAGAGCACTAAACGTGGAATCGAAGCTCTGGGTGAGACGGAAGTCAAAGAACTGCTGGTGATCATAAAGGCTGACGTGCAAGGCTCGGTTGAAGTTCTAAAGTCGACTTTGCAGAAACTTTCCACCGAGGTGGTCAAAGTCAAAGTGATCCGCTCCGGTGTGGGTGCGATTACCGAATCCGATGTCTTGCTGGCTTCGGCGACACAAGCGGGAACGTCCTCGGCGGCAGTTGTGATTATCGGTTTCAATGTGCGTCCCGAAGTTCGGGCCGCTGAGCTGGCAAAGCAGGAGAGTGTGGACATCCGACTGCATTCCATTATCTATAAGGTCGAAGAAGAAATTCGCGCGGCCATGATCGGAATGCTGGAAGCAATCGAGAAAGAGAAGATTCTCGGCAAAGCAGAAATACGCGAGGTGTTCCGCGTGCCCAAGGCCGGCGTGGTCGCCGGCTGCATGGTTATTGACGGCGCGATACGGCGCAACGCGCGGGCGCGGCTGATTCGAGATGGGGTTGTTTCATGGGAAGGTGGCATAGCGTCTCTGCGCCGTTTCAAAGATGACGCTTCCGAAGTGCGCGAAGGTTTCGAGTGCGGCATAGGACTCGAAAACTTTAATGACATCAAGGTCGGCGATCAAATCGAAGCGTACATTATCGAAAAGATCGCGGCAACAGAACTCTAGAGGTCAGAGGTCAGAGGTCAGAAGCCAGAAGTCAGAGGTCAGAGGTCAGAGGTCAGAGGTCAGAGGTCAGAAGTCGGAGGTCAGAAGTCAGATGTCAGAAGTCAGATGTCAGAAGTCGGCAATGAGAGATCACTCAAAAACGAGCAGCCGCTTTCTGACCTCCGACCTCTGATCTCTGACCTCTGAGTTGTATGCGAAGGCCGGAAAGACTTGCCGATACCCTGCGCGAAGAAGTAACGCAGATCGTCGGATATGAGCTGGAAGATCCGCGGGTGGCCATGGTTACTGTGACTGATGTGCGCGTTTCGGACGATTTGCGGGACGCCAGCGTTTACGTAACCATCGCCGGCGACGAGAAGGAAAGTCAGACGGCGATGCGCGCCCTGCGTCATGCGGCCCCATACGTGCGCCGGCAGCTTGGCTTTGCGCTGAGCCTTAGGCATACTCCTGAGCTTCATTTTGTGCGCGACCTAGTTGAAGAGCAGGGCGCGCGGGTTGACGAGCTTTTGCAACAGATGGAACACGAACGGGTTAGCGAAGGAAAGGTTGAATAGTGGTACCGACTTCAGTCGGTGATTGCCGCGGGTAGGTAAAGTTCACAGACTAAAGTCTGTGCCACTCTGCTTGAAATGTTAAGTCAGGTTGTTGAATTAATCGAATCGAAGAATCGGTTTGCCATCACTTCTCACGCACGCCCCGACGGTGACAGTCTCGGCTCCTCATTGGGTCTTTACTGGTTACTGCGGGCCCTCGACAAAGACCCCGAAATCATCATGCGCGACGCGGTACCCTGCGCTTACCGGCAATTGCCCGGCTCTGAAAGTGTGCGCGTTACGCCGTCGGTCGATCAACCTTACGACGCGGTATTTGTGATTGAATGCTCCGACATCACGCGGCCCGGCCTGATCGATCTGGATAAGCAGTTGGTGGTGAACATCGATCACCACGCTACCACGGCGCTTTTCGGTTCCATCAACTGGATCGACTCCACTGCTTCCGCTGTGGGCGAGATGATTTACAACCTCTGCAAAGCTACCGGCGTGCGTGTCACCAAACAAATTGCTGAGTGCGTTTACACCGCGTTGATTACCGACACGGGCTCTTTTCACTACTCCAACACGACCGAGCGCACTTTCAAGGTTGCTTCCGAGCTGGTGCGCACCGGAGTCAAACCCGCGAAGACTGCTGAGGCGGTGTTTGCCAGCTATCCCTGGAGCAAGATCCAGTTATTCGGCGACGTGCTGTCCACGGCCCGGCGGGATAGCAGCGGTCATGTGGCATGGATGCGGCAGACCATGGAGATGCAGCAGCGCGCCGGCGCTTCTGACGAAGACGCCGACGGCTTCGTGAACTATCCCTTGACGGTGGGTGAGGTTGAAGCGGTCGCGCTCTTGAAGGAGAGCGAGCCCGGCGTCTATCGCACCAGCCTGAGATCGAAGGGCGACGTGAACGTGGCGAAGGTAGCCGAGAAGTTTGGCGGCGGTGGTCATCGCAACGCCGCCGGCTGCACCCTGAACGGTGATTGGGAAGAGGTCGAGCGAGAGATTGTCAGCCTGCTCCAGGATGCGGTGGAACGGGCCAATGGTTTGAAAGACATCACAGAAGATGCGCTGCTGACAACCTAGCGAGCGAACGGTAGAAGGCTTAAATCGATTTTAACGCGAAGGACGCAAAGGAACTCGCTAAGTCACACAGAGGTCCGTTTTCCTCTGCGTCCCTTTGCGAAATCCTTTGCGTCCTCTGCGTTTTAATTCCTCTTTCATAACCACCCCAAGATGGCTGTCAAAGAAAAACAATACAAATGGCGGCGCGAAGATTATCAGGAGCAGACTAAAGGTCTGCTGATGGTCCATACCGGGAACGGCAAGGGCAAAACCACTTGCGCCCTGGGCTTGATGATGCGCGCGTCCGGTCGCGGCCTGAATTGCTGCATGATCCAATTCATGAAATCCCGCCAGGACCGCTATGGCGAGCACGTCTCCGCGGAGAAGCTGGGCATCGAAGTGCACACGATGGGCGATGGCTTCACGTGGGACACAAAGAATCCGGAACAGGATCGCGCCACGGCGCGTGCGACCTGGGCGCTCTGCGTTGAGAAGATGCGCAGCGGGCAGTACGACCTGCTGGTCTTTGATGAGCTGGTTTACGTGCTGAGCTATGAAATGCTTCCCGTCGAAGAAGTCCTGGAAGAGTTTCGCTCGATCCGCGCGGCCCAGCCGGCCCTGCACATCGTCGTCACGGGCCGCGATGCTCCCGCGGCGCTAATAGAAGCGGCGGACCTGGTGACTGAGATGACGGAGATAAAACATCCGTTTCAGGCGGGGATTAGAGCCCAGCAGGGGATTGAGTTCTGAGACCCTCACAATCGAGAGCCGAAAGAGCGGGGGCAAGCCCGCCTTCCTGACTGCATGTGTTCCCAGTTAAACTTTGATCCTCAAATTTTGGGAATGTGACTCAACGCTATTTCACTTGCAGTCCGGAAGGCGGGCTTGCCCTCGCTTCTTCTTTGATTCCCTGGCTGCGGGCCAACTCGAATACCTATAATGATGCTAATGTTTCAACCACTCTCGTTAATTCGCTGGGCCTTTCTTCTCTTGCTCTGCACTATTCCGCCGCACACCTTCGCTGCGCAGAAGTGGTCAGCCAAACTTGATGGTCGCGTTCGCTTTTACCAATCGACTGAGCTGGGCGTGCTGGTGGTCGGTACGGAGAAATCGCTCTATGCCTTGGATGGCGAAACCGGAGACGTTCTTTGGCGGCGGAAGAATGTGAAGCTTGACGAGACAGACGTGGCCGCCGTTCCCGGCACCGATATCCTTTTGATGAATCTTGAGTCAGGCAGCAAGACGCGACTCGAGGCCGCTGACCTGATGACGGGCAACACGCTATGGCGCAGCGACAAATTGCGCGGGGCCGTGATGCAGATGGCCCTGGATCAAAACACGAACCGGCTGGCCCTGGTGCTGGTGCGCGATGCTCGTGACAAACCGCGTGACGGATTCAAGCGCAAGCCCGTCATTCATGTCTTCGATCTAAACGCCGGCGAAGAACTCTGGAAATACGAACTGGAAAGTG
>JBDUCF010000219.1:0-5323 GCA_040003545.1 Pyrinomonadaceae bacterium
TTTGGAGTCAATCCTTTTCCCAACCCGCTGGCCTGCTACATTGGCGCCTGGGATTGGGGCAAGTACCTTGGTGATGAAGCGATCGAAAAAGGCGTGGATGTTTGTGTCTCCACCTGGAATCGCCTGACGCCAAACTCGATGCCCGCAATGGCCAAGAGCGGCGCCAATTACATGAATTCCCAACTTATCAAGATGGAAGCGCTGCTGAACGGTTATGCGGAAGGCATTGCGCTCGACGATCGCGGCTACGTCTCGGAGGGTTCCGGGGAAAACATCTTTCTGGTGACTGGCGATATGGTGATCACTCCTCCTCTATCGTCGTCAATACTTCCCGGCATCACGCGCGATAGTGTGATTCAAATCTGTCAGGAGCTGGGCATTACCGTGAAGGAGCGTAGCATTCAGCGCGCGGCCTTATATGTTGCCGACGAGCTCTTCTTCACCGGCACGGCCGCCGAAATCACCCCTATTCGATCCGTCGATCGCATCACGGTGGGCTCCGGCGGGCGCGGTGATATCACGACCCGAATTCAGAAAATGTTCTTCGAAATCACTTCCGGTGAACACCAGCCGCCAGGGCCATGGCTGACTTACGTTAATGACAGCAGACACGCTAAGCCCGATAACAATGGCCGCGTCACCTCTCCGGCCACCAGTCCGATAGCTTCGGCGCTGGAAAACGAACCGGTTGCAAGGTTCCGTGCTGCAGCGGTGGAGTAAAAGAAGCCAGGTCCTCCAAAGGAAAGGGCGCCCGGGGCGCCCCTTTTCCTTTTCCGGCGATTTCCTCTAAGCAAATCGGGTAATTCCCCCTTTTAACTGCGATTACACTCGCATTCAGATCGTAATCGTTGACGCTGCTTCATTTGACGGCTATCATGCTTGGAGTCGCCGCGGCCCCGCGGTGACTAACTTTGTAGGCCAGTCTTGATAGCACGCCCGTTCGCAAGCTAATCAACGTACTAAGCCCTCCTCATTTCAGCTTAAAGCCTGATGTTTCCACAACGAAAGTATCCACCTCTATGTCTCCAAAAATTGATGACCTCCTGTTGATGGCTTGTAGCCATGGTGCGTCCGATTTGCACTTGAAAGCCGGCTCGTTTCCCGTGATGCGAATCGGCGGTGAACTCCATCCCGTGGTTGAGTCACCACGCCTGGCGCCGGAAGACACGCTCGACATGGCCTTTTCAATGATGTCGAACCGGCAGAAGCAGAAACTCAAGGAAGTCTCCGAAGTCGACATCGCCTACAGCGTAAAGGGTCTGGGACGCTTTCGCGCGAACATTTTTCAGCAGCGTGGCACCGTCAGTATCGTCCTGCGCGTTATTCCCGATCAGAGTCGCGATACCGCAGCTCTGGGGTTGCCGAGGGTTATTGATAAGATTGCCGAAGAACGGCGCGGGCTGATTCTGGTTACCGGCGCCACGGGCTCAGGCAAGTCAACTACGCTCGCGGCCATGATCGACCGCATCAACTCAACTCGCAGCGGACACATCGTGACCATCGAAGACCCGATCGAATTTCTGCACCGCGATAAGAAATCTTTTGTCACCCAGCGCGAAGTTGACGTGGACACGCGCTCGTTCTCAGAAGCATTGCGCGGCGCCCTGCGCCAGGACCCTGACGTAATTCTGGTCGGCGAGATGCGCGATCACGAAACTATCGAGACCGCATTGACTGCCGCAGAAACCGGTCACCTGGTGCTATCGACACTGCACACGCTGGACGCCACCGAAACGGTCACACGCATTGTCACCTCCTTCCCTTCGCATCAACAGAAATCCGTTCGCATCCAACTCGCGGGAATCCTTAAAGGCGTGATCTCAATGCGCCTGGTGCGGCACGCGAAAGGCGCCGGACGGGTGCCCGCAATCGAAGTGATGGTCTCCACAGGCTTGATTCGCGACTACATTATCAACGAAGAGAAAACTACCCAGATCCGCGAAGCGATCGCCGCCGGCACTTCACAGTATGGAATGCAAACTTTCGATCAATCACTATTCCATCTGTTCCAGACTGGATTGATTACGTTGGAAGAAGCGGTGCACAACGCTACTAATCCTGATGAATTCAAGATGCGTGTATCGGGTATTCTTTCCGACGATCAGGCTTTAGGCGTTGGCGGCATGGGCCATATGAGCAACTCCACGCCCCAGCCGGAAAGCTCCGAGTCTTTTATTGTGAAGCACTAATGGCTAAGCGTTGAGAGCGGTGGCATTGCTAACCCGAAGGTCTCCGGGTTCTCGCCGATAATGGCGGCCGCGAAAAAGTTCGGCACATACCACGCGTTTTCATTACGAAATGTATCGTCAAGTTGATCGCGGTGAGCAAAGAGCGTCCAGAAGTTTCGTTCGTAATTATCCGTGCCTCTTAGTTCGCGCAAGGAATTTCGCACCCACTCCGGCCCGCGATTGTAACTGAGCAGCACCAGCGTCACGCTTTGGGAATCCTCTCCAAGTTCCGCCATGCGGTCTGCGAGGTAATGCGCGGCGGCTGGAGTCATCTTTTCCACGTCGCACATGTCCTGATGCGCCACGCCGTAACTCCTGGCCGTCTCCGGCAGGAACTGGTATAGACCCTTCGCGCCAAAGCTATTCTCGTAACAGTTTCGATATGCCGACTCGATCATCGGCAGGTAGATGCCGATAATTATTGGGACCCTGCGCGCCGCAAATGAATGGGCAATCAGCGGCACGTATGGTTTGGCCCGCGCGAAAACCACATTGAGACTTTCTCCGCCCAGCTCTGCCACGCCGTCCGTGCGGGCGGCGTACCGGTCAACGTTCAACTTGATAGCGCGCAAAGCGTCTTCCCTCAGCTTCACCGGCCGGTCACCCATCATAGTTGAGATACGTTGTTCCTGTTCGTCAATGAAAGCTAGTTTCTCCGCGTCGTTCATCCGCGAATAGAGTTTCGCGGTAGCGACGGTTGCTATCCGCCCGTTTGAGGTAGCCGGCCCAGACCGAATCGAAGGCCGGAAAAAAACCGTTCCGCCTATCGCCACCGCCAGCACTACCGCAATGCCCAGCAGGAGAAAGGGATGCGAAGACGTCAGGACCGGGCGGTTCTCTTGAGTTGCAAAAGTTGTTAAGGGCGTGGTTAACGAATCCGAGGGATCGAGATCCTGCGTGATGCTTTTCAAATCCGCCAGCAGATCGTTTGCCGTTTGGTACCGCTGGTTTCTATCCTTGCGCAGAATCTTGTCGACTATGCCTTCCAATTGCCGAAGCTGCGGACGCGAGCGTTGCGAAACGTGGAAAAGCGCCGGCGGTTGCCGCTCAAGAATGGCCACCATAGTATCCATGCGCGTTGGGGCTTTGAAGGGAAGACGATGCGCCAGCATTTCGTAAAGCACGACACCCAGACTCCAGAGGTCGGTGCGTTCGTCAACCGGAAGCCCGCGCGCCTGCTCCGGCGACATGTAATTGACCGTTCCCATCACCAGGCCTGCTTCGGTCTGGGCCTTTCGACCAGGCTGTGTCTCGCCGGAATACTCGACCAGCTCCTGCTCCATCAGCTTCGCAATACCAAAGTCCAGAATTTTCACGAGGCCGTCAGTTCGCCGCATGATGTTCTCCGGCTTGATGTCGCGATGCACAATGCCTGCCGCATGGGCCGCGGCCAACGCGGAAGCAACTTGCTCGGCAATCTCCAGAACGTCTTTGAGGGACAACTCCTGATTTGTAATCAGCTCGCGAATGGTATGGCCATCGATAAACTCCGTCGCAAAATAATAAGTCCCTCCGCCCTCACTTACTTCGTGAATGGTAAGAATGTTCGGATGATTCAAAGCCGAAGCGGCCCGCGCTTCCCTCTGGAAACGGCGCAGGCGCACCTCGTCCGAAACGAAATAGGCCGGCAGAATTTTCAGAGCGACGAGGCGATTGAGGCGCGCGTCCCGGGCCAGAAAGACTTCGCCCATACCGCCCGAACCCAGCCGCTCAACGATCGTGTATGGGCCAACATCGCGCCCAATGTCGCTTTCAGAATCGTATCCCACCAGCAGGCGCGCATCCTGCGCGATAGCCGGTTGCTCAATAAAGTCCCCGGCTTCATCGTGAGCGCCGATTAACGAGCTGGCCTCGTTTTTCAAATCCTCGTCGCCGGCGCACGCCTGGTCCAGGAAAGAGGCGCGCTCCTGCGCTGGGCGATCGAGCGCTCCCTGCAACACGTCTTCTACTTCTTTCCATCGTTCAGGAGTCATAGGAGCATTGCCGATTTTCAATTGCCAATTGCCGATTCGTTTTCAAGCCCAGGTCAAACGGGGTGTCGTGAAATGCGAAATTGGCAATTGGAAATCGGCAATCGGCAATCACTAATCCTTCATCCTTCGATAAAGCCACGCTTTAGCAGCGCGCCAGTCGCGCCGCACGGTCATAAGGGAAAGTTTCAAAGCATCTGCCGTCTCTTCCAGGGTCAGCCCCCCAAAGTAACGGAGCTCAACCACACGACCTTTGCGAGGATCCAGCTTTGCGAGCTCGTCCAGGGCCTCGTCAAGCGCTACCAGCTCGGCCGCGCGCTGTCGTGACATTGTCGCCGCATCTTCAAGCGGGACGTGCTCAGCGCCGCCGCCGCGCTTCGCGAAATGACGACGACGCGCGTGATCCACCAGCACATGGCGCATCACTTGCGCCGTGACGGCGAAAAAGTGATCCCGATTTTGCCATTCAATCTTTTGTTGTCCGGCCAGGCGAAGATAAGCTTCGTTGACCAGCGCGGTGGTTTGCAGCGTGTGGCCATCACGCTCGCGCTGCACATAACGGTGTGCGATACGACGCAGTTCGTCGTAGACCAAAGGGGTCAGCTTATCGAGCGCAGCCTTGTCTCCCTGCCGCCATTCGATTAGCAGTCCCGTCAAGTTATCCGCCGAGAGCGTAGTCACCGGCGCCGATTCTAACATCACTTGTCCGACAAACTTCAGTTTGTCGAATCTTGTCAGGGCGAGGACGACGACAAACAAAATTTTGTGGCAGATCGATGAACACTTTCGACGAGATTTCTCGCTTACCCGCCGGTTGATGAACACTTTCACCGCCGGTTATCGCTTAACAAGGTGTAGCGCAAACTTCAGTTTGCGTCCGCAAGCTGGCAGCTTGCGTTACAAATCAAACATATGAGGAAAAACCAAATGAAACAACAAAAGATGCTTCTATTACTTTTAGTCCTGATGATTTCGCTAACCACCGGCACCCAACAGGCCCGCGGCCAGACGGGGCAGCCTCGCAAGACTTATCAAAACATGACGCACGGCGAGCGGGCTACGTTTGTTTCTGAACAGGCGCGACGCATCGCCCGCGAGATGTCCGGAAACGAATATGAATTCACG
>JBDUCF010000220.1:0-5309 GCA_040003545.1 Pyrinomonadaceae bacterium
CGCCAGGCGGGGAACGAGTGCGAGTCCCGAGGTCTCAAGCGTTGCGACCGCCCCAACTAAGTCGCCGGCGGCTGCGAAAACCAAACCACCGACGGGCAAATTCGTCACGATGGAGGAATACGGCGACTATCAATGCCCGCCATGCGGGCTGCTGTATCCCGAGTTGAAAAAGATCGAAGCCGAGTACGGCAGCAATTTGCGTATGGTCTTCCATCACCTCCCGTTAACCAGGATTCATAAGAACGCTCTCGCTGCTGCCCACGCGGCCGAAGCGGCAGGGCGGCAGAATCATTTCTGGGAGATGCACGACCGGCTTTACCGCAACCAGAAAGCGTGGTCTGACGAAGGGGATCCTCGTTCGATCTTCATCGGATACGCCCGCGAACTGGGATTGGACGTGGAGCGCTTTACCAGGGACATGGACAGCCCTGAAGTGGACAGTCGCATTACGGCCGATACCCAGCAGGCCACCTCGCTGGGAATTATCGGAACGCCGACAATTCTTATAGACGGCCGGCAATTGCGGCCTGAAGCCACCACCCCGGAAGGCATCAAACAGGGCATAGACTTCATGCTCACGCAGAAAGGCGCGTCACCCTCCAGCTAGCTTCGCAGTGCCGGTCTTTTGTGCCTGATTTCATAAACTCGCTCGCCACACAAATAAACTCGCCTTAGCTAATGTTTTGGTTGACATTGCGGCGGCCTCCAACTTATAGTGGCTTGCTCTTGGGTGGCTCGCGAAGCTCTGGTTTTGGCGGGTTTTGAGGCAATTAACCAGCAGACCGATACATGTTCAAACTCCAGCGGCTAGAAATCACCGGGTTCAAATCTTTTGCGGATTACACGAACCTCGTCTTCACCGGGGACGGCATTACTGCCGTTGTTGGCCCCAACGGCTGTGGCAAAAGCAATGTCGCGGATGCCATCGCCTGGGTACTCGGGGAGCAGCGAATTAAGCATCTTCGCGGCGCCGAAATGAAGGACGTGATCTTTCAGGGATCGCGTAACCGTTCCCCCAGCGGTATGGCTGAAGTGGTGTTGCACCTGGTGCGCGACGAAACTGTCGAGCACGAGCCGGATATAGAAGACATTGATTCAACCCTCGAACAGATCGACGAGAACGCCATCATCATTGAAGCGGCTGAGCTACCGGTAGGCTCGGAGCCAGGCGCGGAAACAATACCCATCGCCCTCGAGGCAAACGCAAACGAGCTGGACGGCACGCAGGCGCCGGCAGAATCGGCAAGTCAAACTCCAACTCTAAAAACGCACGGCAAACGACACTGGCGGCGCCATCAGGCGCTGGAGTTTGCACCGGGCGAAGCCGTTTCGGTCGCTCGCCGGCTTTATCGTTCAGGCGAAAGCGAATACCTCTTGAACGATCGGCTGTGTCGTCTGCGTGATATCCAGGATCTGTTTTCGGGCACAGGTTTGTCTGGCGGCCACTACGCAATTATCGAGCAGGGACGCATCGGCCAAATCCTTTCGGCCAAGCCGATGGATCGACGCACGATCATCGAAGAGGCTGCCGGCATAACAAAGTTTCGCGTGCGCCAAAGGGCTGCCGAAGCCCGGCTGGAATCCGCCCGCGGCAATCTCTCCCGGATCTCCGACATCATCGCGGAAATTGATCGGCAGGTGAACAGCCTGCGGCGGCAGGCCGCGAAGGCGCGGCGTTATCGGGTTTCGCGGGAAGAGCTGCGCGAGCTTTTGCGTCGGGTTTACGTCGCCGAAGAACATACTCTGTCGAGCTTGCTCGATCGCGCGCAGCAGCAGTTGGAAGAAGCCGGCCGAATGGAAGAGACCCTGGCGCGAGAGCTGGCCCAGCGCGAAACCGACAGCCGCAGCGCCACGCAGGACGCTCGCGACTTTGAGGATCGACTGGCGCAGGTCCGCGCCGCCGTAGCTGACGCCGCGCTGCAGCGCGATCGACGAATTCGCGAGCGCAGCTATCAGGAAGAGCAGATCGTTTCTCTGGAAAGACGGCGCCGGGAGCTGCAGCAGGAAATCGAAGCTTTGAACGCGCGGCTGGTGACGGTTGAAGCTGAATGGCAGCGCTTGAGCGAGTTGGAGGCGAAACTAACTGCCGAAAATAACGAGAGTGCTCTTTCGTTACAAACCGCCGAAGAGGCCCACGCGCAGAAACTCGACCAGGTCTCTCGCGCTGAGGCGGAGATCGAAGCAGCCCGCGTTGAGTTGCTGACCCACACGGCTGCCTCTGAGCGTTTAAGTGAAATCGCTCATCAGCTTGAGAGCGCCATCGAGCGACTGGCCCAGCAGGCCGAAGGTCTTGCGCATGAGGGCGAACGCGCCGGCCGCGCCCATGCGGACCGGACAGCCGAAGCGGAGAAGCTGGCCACCGAGATCACTGTGGCGCGCGATCGGCTGGCAAAACTCGTCGCCGAACGAGAAATGTCCGTGCGCGCCGTTGTCGAAGGGCATGAGCGCGTTTCCGATACTGACGCTGAATTAACGCGGGTGCGCGAGGAGCATTCGCGAACCCAGCACCGGCTGGAGAGTCTGCGCGAGCTGGACCAGCGGCGGGCCAATTATTCCGCCACGGTGCAGGAAATCTTTTCCGCTAACGCCGAAGAAGACTTCCATTTCATAGGAACACTGGCCGATGCGATCCAGGTTGAACCTCGTTGGGAACGCGCAGTGGAAGGAATATTCGGCTCGGCCCTGCAAACGGTCCTGGTTCCAACCCCTGACGATGCTGCCCGCGCGGCGACCTGGTTAAAGGCAAACAATGCCGGCCGCGCCGCCTTTCTGGTAACCGGCTTTCACGGTGGCAGCGGCGAAGCTGAGGTTGCTACTTACCAATCAGCGGCGCAGGAAAGTAGCAGCTCCAGCTACGCTCCCGTGGGCATAGACGGCCCGCGCGTCGGAGATATTTTGCGAGCCTCGTCGCAGCTGCTGCTGATACTCGAGCGAACGCTACCCGACCGGATGAATGCGCGCGTCGTTGATTCAATAGATGATGCTCTGGCGTTGTCATTGGCCACCGGTGACATGTTTGTGACGGTGGACGGCGATTGGGTTGCGGGTGGGCAATTCGTTAGCGCGGGAAATGCGCGCGGGATTGAAGAGAGCGCCGGCTTGCTTGCTTTCAAACGCGAGTTGCGCGAGCTGGAATCCAGCGCGGCCGAGCTTGCCGGGCAGACGGCCACGGCAAAAGAAGCGGTCAAGCGCGCACGCGCTCGGCTGGTTGATCTTGAAGAGTCTGTAGTTTTGCTCAACGAGGTGATTGGCCGCGAAGAGCGCGAGGCGATGGGGCGCGAGTTAACAGCCAGCAGTCTGAAACAGGATATTGAGCGCGCCATGCGTCACGTGCGGGTGGTGGCGGATGACACCCAGCGGCTGGCCCAGGAACAGCAGGAACTCGGCGAACGCCGTATCAAAGCTCTGGCGGAAGCCGTAGCAGCGGAGGAGGCGCGCCTGGCAGCGATAGAAAATGTAACGCAGGCCTCCACTCGCCTGGCTGCGGCGCGTCGTGAGGCTGAGTTCGAAAACGAGTTGCTTAACGAACAGCGTTCGGTGGCCGCAGCATCAACCGAGCGCCGCCGATCCACCAGCTCGGAGCTGCGCCGGCTGCAATCGGAAAGCGCTGACTTGAAATCGCGATCGGAGCGTCATGCTCAGGAAATTCATGAGACTGCCACTCGTCTTGAAGAATTGCAGCGTTCGATCGAAGAGATTGATGCTCTGACTGCAACTGTGGATCACGAGCGCGCTGAGGAAGAGAAGCAGATTGCCGGCGCCACTGCACAGCTCAACGAATCTCGCGATCGCGCCGATGCCGTTGCGGCTGAGCTGGCTGAAGTAAACCGGCGCGCGGCAGCCTCCCGCGATGCGCGTGCCGCCATCGAAGTTCAGCGGGCCGAGGGCCTGGCGCGGCTCAACTATGTTCGCGAGGCCTGCACCGCGGAGTTGGGCCAGCCGCTCGCGGACCTTGCCAGCGAGCAACCCTTTGACGGGGAATTTGATTTGGACGCGGGACGGGCGCGAGTGGAAGAGTTGCGCGCCCGCATCGAGAGCTTTGGCGCCGTAAACATGATGGCGCTCGAAGAGCTGTCTGAATCAGAAGAGCGGCTGCTGTTTCTGACGGGGCAGCGGGAAGATATTCGTCTGGGCATCGACTCGACCGAGGAAGCGTTGCGTGAAATCAAACGTCGTTCCCGCGAACGTTTCCGCGCTGCCTTCGAACAGATCAATCTGAACTTTGGTGAGTTGTTCAAGGAATTGTTCGGCGGCGGACGCGGCGAAATGAGTTTGATTGATGCCGATGATGAGCTTGAATCCGGCATCGACGTCATCGCTCAGCCTCCCGGAAAGCGTCTGCAAAATGTTCTGCTGCTCTCTGGTGGTGAAAAAGCAATGGCGGCGCTTGCGCTGGTGCTCGGAATATTTCATTATCGTCCCGCTCCCTTCTGCCTGCTGGATGAAGTGGACGCGCCCTTGGACGAGGCCAATGTGGGTCGCTTTACCGCTAAGGTCGCGCAAATGTCGGCCAATACGCAGTTCATCGTGATCACCCACAACAAGAGAACGATGGAAATGGCTCGTGCGCTCTATGGCGTGACAATGGAAGAAGTTGGTGTTTCCAAGCTGGTCTCCGTGAAGTTCGAGTAATAGCGGGGTTTATCATCTTGCGATCGTTCTAAACGGAGGCGCGATTTGGTCAGGTTTAGGTTGGGCTATAAGCAAGCAACGATTGGGCGTCTTCTCTCCGCCGCGCTGGTAATTCCAGGCGCGGCGATTTTAACTTGGGGGCAGACGAGCCCCGCCCGGAAACAAAACAATCGCCCACCTGAGTTGGCTCCGACCGTAGCCACTGCCGAAGATCGGGGCAGCAAGTCCGATCAAGTCCATTACTCGTACGATTTTTCGCAGCCGCAGTTTTACCTCCACCATATTGTGATCGAGCACGACTCCGCAGGTCATGGAAGAGTCTCAGTAGAACGTACGGGCGATGATGCGCCGATTGTCGAGCCGCTGGAGTTATCTGCAACTGCCCTGGGCCGAATCTCTTCGCTATGGCAATCTCTCCGCTTTCTCGATTCAGACCAGAATTATCAAACGGACAAACAGTTTCCGCATCTAGGCACAATCCGGCTCCGGATGGAGCAGGGAGCTCGGCGTCGCACCACTGAATTCAACTGGACCAATAACCGAGATGCTTTCGCCCTGATAACCGAATACCGGCGCGTGGCGGATCAGACCATGTTTGTTTTCGATATAACCGTCGCTCGCGAAAACCGGCCGCTGGACGCACCCAAGCTCATGGAGCAACTCGAAATACTGGTGAC
>JBDUCF010000221.1:0-5292 GCA_040003545.1 Pyrinomonadaceae bacterium
TATTCGAAAGGTTCTATCGCGTGGACCGCGCGCGTTCGCGCGAGATGGGCGGCACGGGTCTCGGCCTGGCGATTGTGAAGCACCTGGCCCGTGCACATGATGGCGAGGTGAGTGTTACTTCAGAAGTGGGCAAGGGAAGCACGTTTATAATCGAATTGCCTCGCCACCCATAAGCCACGAGACTGCCTAACCACGCTTCCGCTTGTTCTTGCTTGCCGGTTTGCGCGCTAGCGCCATTTTCAGCAGCGGCGGAGTCACCAGCGTCGTAATGACCACCATGATAACCACGGCTCCAAACGTCGCCGAGCTAACCACCGGCACAAGGGTGCCGGTGGCGTTCGGCAGCATCAACGTCGCGCCGATGCCGGCCACGATTAGACCAACTTCGCCGCGTGGAATCATGCCCACGCCGACCGCCAGACGATTAAGTCCACGTTCAGTAAACGCAAGCGAGCAAATCTGTTTGCCGATAATCGCCGCGACGGTTAACGCCAGAGCAAAACCCAGTAGGTCCAGGTGAGCAAATACCCTCAGATCGACTTTCATTCCCATCAATACGAAGAATATGGGGACCAGAAAAGTCGTCACCGGCGCGAGCAGCTGACTTAAATGGCGCTCGCCGCGATCGGTGAAGGATTTGAAGTGGACATCCTCGAGGACCAATCCAGCCGCAAACGCGCCAACGATGGTGGCGAGTTCAACCTTCGCCGCCAGCCATGAGAGCCCAAAACAAAACGCGATCGAAAGAACGAGCAGCACGCCGCGACTCTCCAGTTTCCCCGCGCCACGGAATAACGGTGGCAAAACGTAACGACCGAGGGCAAAGGCTATAACAAAGAAGATCACTGCCTTTGCGGCGAGCCAAAAAACATGTATTAAGGAAAGCGAACTGCCTGCCGTTGCCGCGGCCACTGCGCCGACTACCGTTGCCAGAATGAGTAAACCGATGACATCGTCGATCACTGCCGCGCCCAGAATGATCCGCGACTCGCGCAGTTTTAGTTTTCCCAGATCCTTGAGCACACGGGCAGTGATACCAACGCTGGTGGCGCACAGCACTGCCCCGATAAATATGTGGACCAGTCGCGACTCCTCGGGCAGGAAATAGGCGGACACTCCCCAACCTAAATAGAACGGCGCGATCACCCCGGCAAGGGCAACTAACAGCGAAGACCAGCCCACCTCCATCATCTCGCCGAGATCCGATTCCAGTCCCACTTCAAACAACAAAAGAATCACGCCTATCTGTGCCAGCGCCGCAATTACCGCATCGGTCTTCATCCAATCCGCATTGTGAAAACCAACCAGGGCGAGATTTCCAAGAATGATTCCCGCCAATAGCTCGCCGAGGACGGCTGGCTGACCAACGCGTTCGAAAAGTTCGCCCGCAACTTTGGCAATCAACAGAATCGCCGCCAGACCCGCAAGAATCATCGGATGAAGATCATGGCCGCCGACTTCTGCAACGGCGGTTTGGGCCATAGTGGTTTGGGCGGCAAACAAACAGGCGAGAACAGTAATCGTCACGAGCAATGGTCTTTTCATGGTTTCAGGAATTGACGCTCGATTATTACACATTCGCAAGACACAGACGGCAGGCAACGGGTACTTTGAGCAGGCCAATCATTGTGTTATGCGTTACGGCGTGTTTGCCCAGACAGCTAACGGCCTCTATAATGCGCCAAATCCTGAACGCGCTTTTTGAGTGGGAGCAGCCGGCGCTTCTCGGATAAAACATTTTCAATGTCAACCCCTCTTAAATGGAAACAACGCGGTCGGGTTTTAGTCTCCGGTCGTCAATCTGAAAGACCCTTTCGCACGTTTGCGCTCCATCTGGGCGAGGCTGCGCGTTCTGCGCTTAGTGAGCCGTTCCGCCTGACTGTAGAGCATCAGGCGATATATCTGCCGCGTTTGCCAAGGGCTTTTGATGGCTTTCGCATCGTACAGCTTTCCGATATCCACCACAGTCCCTTCACCAGCGTTAAGCAAATTGAGCGGGCCGTTGAAACAGCCAACAGTTTGCTGCCCGACCTGATCGCCCTAACCGGAGACTACGTTTCGAAGGAACGCCGCTACGCAGCTCCGTGCGCCGAACTGCTGGGCTCGCTAACAGCCCGGCATGGAGTTTTTGCGGTATTGGGAAATCACGACCATTGGACTGACGCCGCATTGATTACTGACTTGTTCCGCGCGGAAGGCATCACGGTTTTGGTTAACCAGGGCATGCGTTTTGAAAAAGACGGATCTGCCTTTTGGCTTGCCGGCGTGGACGATACGATGGTGGGACTTGAAGACTTATCTCTTGCTCTAGCCGGAGCCAGCGAAGACGAAATGAAGTTGCTGTTGGCCCATAACCCCGTGATTTTGCGAAAAGCAGCCCGCGCGGGTGTGGATTTGGTGCTTAGTGGCCATACGCATGGAGGCCAGGTGAATTTACGTTCTGAACGCCGCGAACTGGATCGTCCACGCCGCCGTCTGCTCAAGGGGTTGGCGCGTCAGGGCGAAACTCAAATCTATATAACTCGCGGGCTCGGAACTGTGGTGCTGCCGGTCCGCTTTGGCTGCCCCCCGGAAGTTTCTCTACTTGAACTGCACTGCTCTTAAAGTTAATTGCGCTGCTCTTGAAGTGAATGGTATCCCAGGATCGTGATTAGCCCTTCCTTCCGGTTTTCATCTATTCACGATTTACGATTCACGATTTACTAACTAATGTCCTCCCGAATTCTTACCGTTCCAAATATGCTCACCGTCTTTCGGATGGTGCTTATTCCTGTTTTCGTCACCATGCTTTTCTATCAGCGGTTCACTTTGGCGTTGGCCGTATTTGTGTGCGCCGGCCTCACCGATGGACTCGATGGATTATTGGCCCGGCGATTTGATCAGCGCTCACAGCTTGGCACGGTTCTCGATCCGATCGCAGACAAGCTGATGATGGTCACCGCTTTCATCGTTCTCTCTATGCGCAGCATCTTCCCGCCACCGGTACCCAGCCACTTGCCGGTGCCTTTCTGGGTCACAGTTACCGTCATCAGCCGGGACGTATTTATCATCGTGGGAGCGGCAGCGATAAATATTATGACCGGCTTCCGAGGCTTTCGGCCGTCCTGGCTGGGAAAGGTCAACACCACCGTTCAGATCGTGGCTATCGCCGCCATAATGTTTGCCGCCAGTGTTCCCTTCTACACCGGCTATTACTTGCCGACCGTCTACGCCACCGTGTTCGTCTTTGCGATTCTTTCGGGCCTTCATTACATCTTTTTCGCCTCGAAATTGATGAACGAGGACCGCAAATAGCCCAACGTTGGGCCTGAAACCACGCTAAAAAAGCCGGCTCCAAACCTCCTTCAAAAGTTGACAAGGAGACACTCAGGTATTATATTAGCGCCCCATTCAACTAGAGTTTAGGGTGGGCACTACATTGATGGCTGAGGCGGTCCGCAGGCCGGATGATGGCGGGCCAAATATCGTTTGGAGAACAAAAAGGATGAGCAAGATTATTGGAATTGACCTGGGAACGACGAATTCAGTGGTTGCGGTGATGGAAGGCGGCGAGCCCACGGTCATAACGAATTCAGAGGGTGGCCGCACCACCCCATCGGTGGTCGCGTTTACTAAAGACGACAGCCGGCTGGTGGGGCAGGTGGCGAAACGGCAGGCCGTTACCAACCCCGAAAATACTGTCTATTCAATCAAGAGATTTATGGGACGTCGCTTCGACGAGGTGACGGAGGAAATTAAGCAGGTTCCGTACAAAGTGCAGGCAGCCAGCGGCAGTGGCGACGTGCGCATTTTCGCTGGCGGCAAGGAATGGAGCCCGCCGGAGATTTCGGCAATCATTCTGCAAAAAATGAAGCAGTCGGCTGAGGATTACCTTGGGCAAAAAGTCGACAAAGCCGTCATCACCGTGCCCGCATATTTCAATGACGCGCAACGCCAGGCTACCAAAGACGCCGGTAAGATTGCCGGCCTTGAAGTGATGCGCATCGTCAACGAGCCGACAGCCGCCGCACTGGCTTACGGTCTGGACAAGAAGAAAGACGAAACCATTGCGGTGTTCGACTTTGGTGGCGGCACCTTTGACATATCGATCCTCGAGGTCGGGGAAGGCGTAGTCGAAGTTAAGTCGACCAATGGCGACACGCACCTGGGTGGCGACGACATTGATGAACGACTCACGGAATGGATCATTGAAGAGTTTAAGAAGGACCAGGGCATCGATCTTTCAAACGACAAGATGGCCTTGCAGCGTCTGAAAGAAGCTTCGGAGAAAGCGAAGATCGAACTCTCGAGCACGATGGAGACTGAGATCAACTTGCCTTTCGTGACCGCGGACCAATCGGGTCCGAAACACCTGGCAATGAAGCTCACGCGCGCGAAGTTTGAGCAATTAGCTGAACCAATTCTCAGTCGCCTGAAATCACCAGTGGAGCAGGCGATCAAGGATGCGGGTGTCGATGCGAAGAAAATCGACGAGGTAGTTCTGGTCGGCGGATCGACGCGTATTCCGAAAGTTCAGGAGATGGTTCGCGGCCTGTTTGGCAAAGAGCCGAACAAGAGCGTTAACCCCGACGAGGTCGTGGCGATCGGCGCAGCCGTGCAGGCTGGGGTTCTCTCGGGAGAAAAGACTGACATCCTGTTGCTCGACGTAACGCCGCTCAGTTTGGGCATCGAGACGCTTGGCGGTGTGTTCACCAAGCTGATCGAACGCAACACAACCATTCCAACACGCAAGTCTGAAATTTTCTCAACCGCTTCCGACAATCAAACGTCGGTTGAGGTTCACGTGCTTCAGGGCGAACGGCCCATGGCTGGGGACAATCGCACGCTCGGCAAGTTTCATTTAGTCGGCATCCCGCCGGCGCCGCGCGGCATGCCGCAAGTCGAAGTGGCCTTTGACATCGATGCCAACGGCATAGTGAATGTGTCTGCGAAGGACATGGGCACGGGCCGCGAGCAGAAGATAACCATCACCGCGTCGTCAGGTCTGTCGAAAGAAGAGATCGACAAGATGATGCGCGATGCTGAGTCGCATGCCGCCGACGACGTGAAAAAGAAAGAAGAGATCGAGGCGCGCAATCGTCTGGATGGGCTTACCTACCAGATGGAAAAAACGCTGAACGACAATCGCGAAAAAGTTGGCGCTGTAGCGGGCGACGTCGAGTCAGCCATCGCCGAAGCGAAGAAAGCGTTGGCGGAAGGCGGCGTCGATCGATTGAACGAAGCATTCAATCAACTGCAAACCGTTTCACATAAGATGGCGGAGGCGCTTTATCAGCAAACCGGAACGCCAGG
>JBDUCF010000222.1:0-5276 GCA_040003545.1 Pyrinomonadaceae bacterium
GTTGGGACTCAATGGAGGTTTCGGCGGATTCGGTCCGGGCGGCGGCGGTGGCGGCGGCGGCGGCGGTGCGGGCGCAGGCAATCGAAAAGTAACTGCGCAGATTCGATTCAATTTCTAAAAGGGACGGCCCAGGCGTCGTTCGAAGGAAGAAAGGACGAGTACCAATGAGAAAAAGTTTTACCAAATTGAGCCTGGCGCTCTGCATGGTCGGTGGCTCCGCGGTGGTCTCCTACTCGCAGGATCAAACAGCCGTTAAGGCCAATGAAGGAAAGCCAGCGGCGACAACTCCGGCAAGCTTGAGCGTCGCCATCACGGCCGCGAGTACGCCGCTCGATCTAGCGCGCGCGGCACTGGCAGCCCAGGGAGGCGACAAATTCAAGAACCTGAAGAGCATGGTACTAATTGGTTTGGTGGACCTCTATCCACCTAACTCAGCGCAATCGATTCCGGGCAAGTTCGCCATTGTGGTCGCCGGTGATCGAGTCCGGGTGGATATTTCGGCTCCCCCGGCAATTAGTTTCAAGCAGGTGTTTGATGGACAACAGTCGTACAGCTCGATTCCCGGAGTCGAGATGCCTCCCGCAAGTAAGTTTGGATTGATCGTGCTTACCAAGTTCGATCAGCCGGGTTACAAAGTCACTGAGCTACCAGACAAAAAGAAACAACGTGGCTTTCGCATCGCCGATGCCGAGGGCAACACGACCGATTTTTATATCGATGCTCTGTCCGGCCGAGTTATTACTTACCTCAGTCCGTACAAAGGCTTCACGTTTGGCGTGGAGAACAAGTCAATGAAGGAACTGGACGGCGTGCTCATCGCCTATAGTTTCACCCAACGACTTGAAATGCCGCAGGGAGCTTTTTTCGCCGAATACAAGGTTAAAGACGTGAAGCTTAACCAGCCAATTGGGGATGATGTGTTCGTACTCCAGTAATCCGAGAGCACATTTTCGCTGACCCGCCAGTGGAACAAGAGAGGTCGCCTTCGTTTGCAGGCGGCCTTTTTTGTTCTCTGGTTTATTTCATCCGGAAGCCTTTGATTGACACCTGTCCCACTGCAGGTTATGGTGTTGTTCCGTGAATTACACGGGCGCAAATCCCACCAAAAACGCAATCGCAATCATCCCCGCTCGGTACAAATCGACGCGTCTCCCCGGTAAGCCCTTGTTGCCGATTGTGGGGAAGCCCCTCGTTTTGTGGGTGGTGGAGCGCGCCCTGGCGGCACGCAACGTGGCCCGTGCCATCGTGGCGACGGATGACCGGCGAATTTTCGAGGCGGTTACCAGTGCCGGGTTCGAAGCCGTGATGACCAGGGGCGATCACGCGAGTGGCACGGACCGTGTTGCGGAAGTGGCCCGATCGCTTCCTGACACAGAGATAATCGTTAACGTGCAGGGTGATGAGCCACTAATATCTCCGCAGACAATTGATCGCGCCATCGAAGCTTTAAGGGAAACGGATACAGGCAAAGTGGAAATGGCAACCACCTGCGAACCGATCAGTGGTCGAGCCGACGTCACCAATCCCGCGGTAGTAAAAGTTGTCACCGATAACAACGGCCGCGCACTCTATTTTTCGCGGGCGCCGATTCCTTATCCACACGAAGCCGTACGGAAGTATGGAAGCCTGGAAGCGGCTTTGGAAAATGAAGCGGAGTTGCTTTCCTGTTTTCGCAAACACACCGGGCTATATGTCTATCGCCGCAATTTCCTACTTGAGTACGAAGCCTGGCCTCAGTCCTCGCTGGAGCACGCGGAAGGACTCGAACAACTGCGCGCGCTTGAGCACGGCGCGACGATCAAGGTCGTTGAAGCGGCCTCCCGCTCGATAGGCGTGGACACAGTCGAGGACCTTGAGCGCGTCCGCGCAATAATGGAGACGGAAGTCACGTTGACGGCACGATGATAAGTTTAATGTTCGGCAACACGAGCGATTGGATAGGCGTAGGGGTCCTGCTGATCTTTGTGCTGCTCGCCCTTTTGGCGGTGTCGAAGTTGAGCCGTCCCTATGAGGTCACAGTTGAAGAGTTTGAGAAGCGAGCGAAAGAGGCGCCGAGCCTGCTGAGCGCCGGAGTTGTTGGATTGCAAAAGATTCTGGAGCCCGGGGTGGCAAAGGCAGTCGCAGCACAGCAAGAGTTGCGCCAGGGACGATTCGATGGTGAACAGGGTTCGGGTGAACCTCCTGAGCCAGGAATGAACCAGGAGTCAGAAGGCAGACGGCAATAGGAAGTGGGACAGTAGCCCGACCCCGGGGTCCCCCAGCGGGCAGCCTGCTTGGGGTGGGACGGTCAGGGAGGGCGTGATAATAGAGTACGAATCCAACTGAGGGGGACAGCAATGCCTAAATACATTTTCGTCACCGGCGGTGTGGTTTCCAGTTTGGGAAAAGGCCTGGCGGCTTCTTCTATCGGCTGCCTACTGGAAGCGCGCGGCCTGCGCGTCGCACTGATCAAGCTTGACCCTTACATCAACGTCGATCCCGGTACGATGTCGCCTTTTCAGCATGGTGAAGTCTTCGTCACTGACGATGGGGCGGAAACCGATCTCGATCTGGGCCACTACGAACGTTTCACTCACGCGCACCTTTCGCAGGCGAACAACTGGACCACCGGAAGAATTTACCTTTCAGTGATTGAAAAGGAACGTCGCGGTGATTACCTGGGCAAGACCATACAAGTGATTCCCCATGTCACAAACGAAATAAAGGAAGCCGTACGCGCCGTCGCCGATAACCAGGACGTTGATGTTGTGATTGTCGAGATTGGGGGCACGGTGGGAGACATTGAATCGCTGCCGTTTCTGGAAGCCATTAGGCAAATGGGTAATGAAGAAGGGACTGGCAACACGCTGTACGTTCACGTGACCCTGGTGCCGTTCATTGCCGCCGCGGGTGAACTGAAGACGAAGCCGACGCAGCACTCGGTGCGCGAGCTTCGCGAGATAGGAATTGCTCCAGACATTCTGCTTTGTCGCTCCGACCGCCCGTTGTCGCAGGACCTGCGATCCAAAATCGCTCTGTTTTGTAACGTCAAAGACTCGGCGGTGATCACGGCGCAGGACGTGGACACGATCTACGAAGTGCCGCTGGCTTTCCACGACCAGGGCCTGGATGAATTGATCGTTTCGGCGCTGAATCTCGGTGAACAGGCAGCAGCTACCGACCTTTCGCAATGGCGCAAGCTGGTAGCCACAGTTCGCGAACCGGCCGCGGGCGAAACTTCGATTGCCATCGTCGGCAAATACGTTGAGCTCGAGGATTCGTACAAGTCGCTTCGCGAGGCGCTGACGCATGGCGGCGTAGGCAACAATCTGCGAGTCAACGTCAAGTGGATTGAATCAGAAGAATTGATGCAAGACGACTACGAATCTCGGTTGCGCGACTTTGACGCTATCCTCGTGCCCGGCGGATTTGGCAAGCGTGGCGTTGAGGGGATGATTCGCGCGATATCTTATTCCCGCAGAACCAGTACTCCATATTTTGGTATTTGCCTGGGAATGCAGACCGCTTGCGTCGAGTATGCCCGGAACGTCTGCGGTCATAAGGACGCCGACTCGACTGAGTTCGATTTGAACACGCCGCATCCGGTTATTTTCAAGCTGCGCGATCTGGTTGATGTGGAGGAGTTGGGTGGCACCATGCGTCTTGGGGCCTGGCCGTGCTTGCTGGCCGAAGGATCGCTGGCGCGTGATGTTTACGCGGGTGCCGCAGAAATCAGCGAGCGACACCGGCACCGTTATGAGTTTAATCCTGAGTTTCGCGCGTCGCTCGAGGGCGAGGGTCTGGTGTTTAGCGGCATTTCACCAGACGGAAAGTTCGTGGAGATTATTGAACTTTCGCGCGAAGTGCATCCGTGGTTTATAGCTTGCCAGTTTCATCCTGAATACAAATCAAGGCCGCTCGATCCCCACCCGCTTTTTGCGTCGTTCGTACGCGCCGCTTTCGAAAACCGTTTGCGCAACGAGACCACTGTCGAAAAGATCAAAGAGACTGAATTTCCCGCCCATGAGCGGGCGGCAATCGCCAGCGAGAATTAAGGTGCGCAGTTGGCTCGTGCATGCCTGACTTCTGTTATCTCCACATCTAAGGCGACTACTGTAAGGGTCTGGTGCGATGCACCAGCGCGAAGTATCTTACGCGGTGAAGGCGCGTAATCTCGCAGCCTGGAAGGCTGCCAGACAGTAGCCGGTGGTCGCAGCGAAGCGAAGACCACCGGATCCGATTCGGAATTGATCCAGCACCCTGAAGGGGTGCGAGATGGAGGTATCGCCGTGGGCTCAACTTTCTTCAGCTTGCACTATCACATTGTCTTTTCGACTAAGGTACGGCGGCCAACCATCCGTAAGGAATGGGGGCCGCGACTGCATTCTTATTTGGGGGGTATCATCAAGGGAATGAATGGTGTACCAGAAACGGTAGGAGGCGTAACAGATCACGTCCACTTGTTGGCGAGTCTGCGTCCAACGCATCGCATTGCTGACGTGTTGCGCGATTTGAAAAAGGACTCGACAAATTGGGTAAAAGGGAATTTCGATCTAAGCTTTAAGTGGCAAGAAGGCTACGCGGCATTTACAGTGAGCCCATCAGCGATCAAGGCCGTAAGAAGGTATATTGAAAACCAGGAAGAGCACCATCGCAGGTATTCATTCGTAGACGAGTTGAAAGAACTGCTTGCGAAGGCGGGTATAACTTACGACGATAAATATCTCTTGTGAATGGCGGTCTGGCACCCCTCTGGGGTGCTCTTTTCTTTCCAATCGTTCCGGTGGTCTCCGCTGCGCTACGACCACCGGCTACTATCTGACAACCCGGCGGGTTGCAAAATCCCTCGCCGTAATCCTGACCTATTCCTGCAGCGTTGACGCACGTTTTCACAAAGCACTTTTGACGTTTCCCTCAGGCGTCACTCCGCCTCACTAACGCTCGCCGTTCTGTTTAGGCCATAATACCCGTGCTCTCCAGAACTCAGACTTCTTATGCTTCATTGCCCTCAATGCGGACGGCAGTATGCGCACAACGAGCGGGTTTGCCCGCTCGATCAAACGCCGTTGCAAGCCGATGCAACCATCGCGGTCGAAGCGCCAGGCGATCCGATGATCGGCCGTACGTTTGATGGCAAGTACAGGCTGGACGAGAAACTTGGCGTTGGTGGTATGGGCACCGTCTATCGCGCCACCCACCTCTTGATAGATCGTCCCGTGGCCATCAAGGTGCTGAACTCGCGCTTCGTCGAGGACGAGGCCGCGCAAATCCGATTTCGCCGCGAAGCGCGCGCCGCC
>JBDUCF010000223.1:0-5273 GCA_040003545.1 Pyrinomonadaceae bacterium
GTAGCGGGAGGTTGATCTGGGAACCGATCTTATTGTTAGGGTTAGATCAACCGCCCGCTACTGCAGGCGGTTCTGACTAAAACTTCGCGGGCTCGCCGGTGCTAACTGAGCGGTAGCATCCTTCAACTAGTTCCACAGACTTGAAACCATCGTGCGCCGTCACCGCGGCAGGCAATCCCTTCGTGATCGAATCGATGAAGCTCTGGTCTTCCTGTTGATAGCCCCATTTTTCCTCTTTCGATAATGCGTGCATGGAACGTTCGACATGGCGGCCGTCTAATCCTTCGGTGTAGACCAGGCTTTCCATTTCGCGCGTCGCAATGGTGCGGTGCTGGCTGAAGACCTCGACGCGCTCAAATGGAAAGAGCCAGCTGGCGTCGGCCGAGGAAGCCAACGTCGCGTGCATACCGCCGGCAAACTTCAGCAGAACAGAGAAATCGTCCGTCTCCGGGTACTCATGTGCTGAGCCTAAGGCCTGCAGCATCGTCACTTCGCCGAACAGAAACCTCATCATGTCGAACATGTGAATTGTCGTCTCGTAAAGAAACCCGCCGGTGACTTGCGGGTCACCGACCCACTCCGGATTCAGCAACTCGCCACGATTCATCTTCACATGAGCTGAATGCGGCGCATGACTCTCCGCGAGCATTTGCTTGAGGGTCGCGTACACCGGCGCAAAACGCCGGTTGTGGCCCACCTGAAAAACTCCGCGGCTATTGGCTGCCGCGTCAACGACGGCTTGCGCCTCGGCAACACTGGTGGCCATGGGCTTTTCGCAAAAGACGTGTTTGCCAGCCCGGGCGGCGGCGATTGCCAACTGCGTATGCTTTGTATTTGGGGTAGTGATGTAAACAGCGTCGCAGCTTTCGATGACTTCCCGCGCGCTTTGGACGACAGAGGCGCCGCAGGTATTAGCGATACTCTGCGCCTGATCTGGAGCGATGTCGTGAATGGCGGCAATTTGCACTCGTGCGTCGCGCGCCAATACTCCGGCATGCACTCCGCCAATATAGCCCGCGCCGATGATGCCGATTTTGATCTTCTCCATAATATTACAGCGGGGGCATGCCCCCTTCCTGACCGCGACTAAGCAAAAGGTGCAATGATTCACCAATGCTCGACGCATGAAAAAATCAGCGGGCGCGGATCACTTGCATCGACACTCAGGCAGAGTTCACTTGCAGTCAGGAAGGGGGCATGCCCCCGCTCTTAGTCTGACATCAAAAGCTTCTCTAACGCTTCCTTAGCATCGCGCGCCAACTCAAACGGATCGCGCTCCCAATACTCCGGCCGGAAGATCTCCACACTCGCGACGCGATCATACCCGATGCGCTTGAACGCTTCGAGCATCTGTTTCAAAGGCAGGATTCCGGAGCCAGGCAACAAACGGTGACTATCCTGTAACTCGTCGCGCGGCAAATCTTCAGCATCGTTGATATGAAAAATGAACAGCCGCTCGGGATCGAGCGCGTCAATCATGTCAATAGTCGACCCACCCGCGTAAAAATGAAAACTGTCTATTACCAACCCGACATTTCGACGAGCGACGCGCTGTACTATCTCATTAGCGAGGTCCAGCCGCTGCACGCTGCAATCAGTCTGGCCCAGAAACTCAAACGCCAGCGCAACTTCGTGGCCCTCTGCGATACCGGCAAGCTCAAGAAGCACGCGTACCGACTCGTCAATGATCCCCGCCCGGGTCGGTGTTTTCTCTGGCAGTCTCCCCGGCACCACCACAATGTAGGGACAATCAAGCGCCGCCGCGATGGAACTCAGCTCCTCGCATTCCGCTTTGATTTCGGCGTAGTCCGGCGCGTTCCGAAAGGTGACGTGCTCGATTGAATTGATGCTGAGGGGTTTTACTGCGCACTGCTCAAACAGCTTATTGAGATCCGGCACACCACCGGTTTGCAGGAAGGCGCGCAGTTTGGCTGCCCAGATTTCCAGCAGATCAAAACCGGCCAAGTCCGCGGCTCGTACGTCGGTGGCCAAATCCGCCTTCATCGTGGTCGCGCCATTAAATGCCAGTTTCATTTTGGTGAGTTCAACCACAAAGACTCAAAGGTACCAAAAGCATTAAATGCAAAGCGCGCCCCGTTACTGGTCGGGATGTCTTTGTGCCTTCGGGTCTTCGTGGCTAATTCCTCGGTCCTGGTTAGACGTCTTGTCTCCGCCACATATTTTCACCAGTGTTAGCGTCAAACAAATGTGCCTTTGTCATGTCAATGTTCACCCATACCATTGATTCCACGTCAGCGCGGAATTCGCCGGGCGCGCGAGCAATAATCTTTTCACCGGCCAACGTGACAAAGACGAATGTTTCGCTCCCCATCAATTCAGTAACGTAAACGGAGGCCGGCAACCAGCCGTCACGCTGCCCAGCCGAAACCTGAACATGTTCGGGACGAATGCCGAGCACCACTCGCTGCTCAGCATCCGGCTTCTTCAGACTATCAAACCTGGGTCTGTCGAGATGCAATACAATTCCTTCGCCTTTGAATACACCGGTCGCCGGATCGATGCGCCCTTCAATAAAGTTCATGCTCGGGCTGCCAACAAACTCAGCCACGAAGTGATTCGCCGGACGATGGTAGATGTTCAGCGGAGTATCGAACTGCTGCAGTTTGCCGTTTCGCATCACGGCCACGCGATGCGCCAGGGTCATGGCTTCCGCCTGATCATGCGTGACGTAAATCGTTGTCGTACCCAACTCGTGCTGCAGCCGCTTCAACTCGCCACGCATCTGCACGCGCAGCCGGGCGTCGAGATTCGAAAGCGGCTCGTCCATCAGCCACGCGCGCGGCTCGCGCACTATGGCCCGCGCCAGTGCCACGCGCTGCCGTTCGCCGCCGGAGAGCTCTCGTGGCTTGCGCCCAAGAAGACTGCCTATCTCCAACAGCGCGGCCACTCGTTCAACCCTGCCGGCAATTTCTTCTCGCGAGAGTTTTCGTATGCGCAGGGGATACGCGATGTTCCCCGCCACCGTCATATGCGGATAGAGCGCATAGTTTTGAAAGACCATCGCCAGATCGCGCGCTCGTGGCGGAACATGATTCACGCACTCGCCGCCGATGAAGATCTGCCCTGAAGTGACATCTTCCAGCCCTGCCAGCATTCGCAGGGTAGTTGACTTGCCGCAGCCTGATGGTCCAAGCAGCACCACAAACTCGCCATCGTCGATCGTGATCGAAAAATCATCGACCGCCACCGACGCGCCGAATGTTTTGCTTACTTTATCAAAACGTACATCCACGCTTTATCCCATACCCCACACTCTGGCTGCTACCCTTTCACCGCCCCCAGCGACAAGCCACGCACAAGATACCTCTGCACCGCCATGGCAAAGATCAGGATAGGCAGCATCGCCACCACGCCCGCCGCGCTCATCACGCCCCACTTGATTTCGTACTGCGTCACCCGCCCGGCAATGCCAACCGGCAAAGTCATTGCCGCATCAGTTTGCGTCAGCACCAGGGCATAGAGAAATTCATTCCAGGAAATGATCAGGCAAAACACTGCCGTAGCGGCCAGGCCCGGCGCAACCAGCGGCAGCAGCACCCGGCGCAGCGCGCCCAGACGCGAGTCGCCATCCACCATTGCCGCCTCTTCCAACTCGCGCGGTGCTTCAAGAAAAAAGCCGCGCATCATCCAGACCACGAAAGGAAGATTGAAACCGGTATAGAGAATCACCAGCGAAGCGCGCGTGTTCAGCAGATACAGGTCGCGCATCATCAGAAAGAGAGGTACCGCCGTAACGATTGGGGGAAACATTCGCGTGGAAAGAATCCAGAGCGAGAGCTTGCGATCGAGACGATGCGGCATCCTGAATCTCGCTAGTCCGTACGCAGCCAGGGTGCCGATCAACAGCGCACAGAAGGTCGAACAAACAGCAACGATGGCTGAGGTAATCAGGTATTGGCCGAATGAACGGGCCAGAAAAGCATCAGCGTAGTGCTCCAGAGTTGGCGTGAAGGAAAACCAGCGCGGCGGCACGGCAAACTGATCAACTTCCCGCTTCAGCGAAATCGTCAGCATCCAGTAGATTGGCGCCAGGGCTGCCAGCAGCGCCAGCAGGACCAGGGGATACTTGAATAGGTTGATTAGGCGATGTTTCATCAGACCGAAAATATTAGCCACAAAGACACGAACGCACAAAAACATTCAAAGCAGTGACGGGGCTGCTAGCTGGTCAGTTTACGGTGAAGGTCAATCTCATTAGCACCTGGCTTCAGCCAGGTGATTACGACAATTCAACGATCCAAACCGTTTTCAACGGTTTACGAGGGAAACCGTTGAAACGGTTAATGTCAGATTTTGCGTGATGCATCACCGCACTGAAGTGCGGTGCTAATAAGAATTGAAAACGACCCATTACCGTTTTGCCCCTTCCCCTCTCTTAGTTCCTTTGTGTCTTTGTGGTACAAAACTTAGCCAGCCTCCCGCGCTTGCAGCACGCGTATGTAAAAGGCACTGATGATATTCGTGATTATCAACAGCACGAAAGACATTGCCGCCGCGTAGCCAAAGTTCGAGAAGCGAAACGCCGTGCGATAGATATAAAGACTAATCGTTTCAGTAGCGAATCCCGGCCCACCCTCGGTAAGAATGAAAACCTGATCGAAAACGCGCAGCAGATCCATGGTGCGCAGCAGCAACGCGACCAGGATCGCAGGCTTCAGCAGCGGCAAGGTTACATTGCGAAAGGTTTGCCAGGGGGTGGAACCATCAATCAGCGCTGCCTCATAAGGTTCCTGCGGTATTGCCTGCAGGCCCGCCAGGAGGATTAGAAACATGAAAGGAGTCCACTGCCACACGTCGACGGCAATTACGGAAAGCATTGCCAGCCGGGGCGACGAAGTCCATGTCAACGACGAGGTGTTCAATCCGAAACGTTTCAAAGTACCGTTAACGGCGCCGAAGTTGGGATTGAGCATCAGTCGCCATACGACGCCGACCACTACGGTGGGCAGCATCATGGGCACCAAGAGCCCGGCGCGGAAGAATCCGCGGCCGCGCATTCTGCTATTCAGCAGGGTCGCGAGGACCAGGCCGAGAAAGAACTCAATCGTTAGCGCGCTAACTGCGTAGATCAACGTATGACTGAGCGCCACAAGAAAGAACTGGTCCGAAAACAGACGAGCAAAGTTTCCCAGGCTCCAGCGCGAAGTGGAACCTGAAGTAACGTGCAAACTGAGTGTTACGGCATTGATGAGCGGATAAATGGAGAGCGCCAGCAGAACCGCAATGCTCGGCGCCACCAGCGCGTAGCCGAG
>JBDUCF010000224.1:0-5243 GCA_040003545.1 Pyrinomonadaceae bacterium
TCCTTGGCTGATACGTCGCGAAGATTAAGCCGCGGATGAACGCGGAGTGACGCAGATACAGCGAACGATGCTGTGTCTGCGTTTTCTTTTGTCTTATTCAATGTTTGCGAGGTCAGAACCGCCTGCAGTAGCGGGCGGTTGATCTCATCAACAACAAGATCACATCTCCCGATCAACCGCCCGCTATTGCAGGCGGTTCTGACAAGGCCTGTGGTAAAGTCTCCACGGTTTCTGCCACAGTCGAAGGGAAATGATGAGACACATGAAGGTGTTTACCGCGTCATCGCGCCGTCGGACCGGTGCTGTCATTGCTTTAGCCTTTGTTCTGATTTTCTCCAACGCCATGATGCTTGCGGCCCAGCAGCAGGCGACAGCTCCGGTCGCCTATCTGCCGCAGCTTGTCTCCGCGCTGAAGCGAATTCAACAGGCAGCCCTCGAAAGCGATTATGCGTATGCGCAGGTCGCACATCTCAGCAACAATATTGGCCCGCGGCTGAGCGGCTCGCCGCAGGCACAGCACGCCGTCGAATATGTGGCGGGGGAAATGAGCCGTCTGGGATTGGAAGTCCAGCTCGAAAAGGTAACCGTGCCGCATTGGGTGCGCGGGGAAGAGACGGCAGCCCTGGTGCAATTTCCCGGCATGGCCCCGAATACGACGCAGAAAATTATCTTAACGGCGTTGGGCGGAAGCACTGCCACCCCCGCGACCGGCCTGGAGGCCGAGATCGTGGCTGTTAATAACTTTGCAGAGCTGCAGGAACTCGGCCGGAAAAATGTTTCCGGCAAGATCGTCCTCTTCAACGAACTATTCGACAAGCAACTTGCCGCTCAGGGATTTGCCGGTCCAGCCTATGGCCAGGCAGTCGCTTATCGCGCGGCGGGGCCCAGCGCTGCCGCGCGACTCGGCGCCGTTGCGGCGCTGGTGCGATCAGTTGGAGGTGCTGAGTATCGTCTGCCGCACACCGGCCAGACGCGTTATGCGGCCGACGCTCCCAAGGTTCCCGCCGCCGCCGTCACTGCGGAAGACGCCGACCTGATCGCGCATCTGACGGGCCAGGGCGCGGTGAAGATGCGTCTGATCCTGACTCCGCAGACTCTGCCGGATGTTGTTAGTTACAACGTCATTGGTGATTTGAAAGGGAGCGAACATCCCGAACAAGTGGTGATCGTTTCCGGACATCTTGATTCATGGGATCTGGGAACTGGCGCGATTGATGATGGCGCCGGTGTCGCGATCGCCATGCAGACTGCGCAGTTGCTCAAGCAACTTCGTCTGCGCCCAAAGCGTACCATTCGCGTCATCGCGTGGATGAGCGAAGAAAACAGTCTCAATGGCGGCCGCACCTACGCGGCAGATCACAAAGATGACATGGCGAACCAGTTCGCCGCCATCGAAAGCGACCTCGGCGCCGGTCATCCGGCGGGACTTTACGTACAGGGTAAACCGGAACTGCTTCCGTTGTTCGAACCGCTGGCAGAGATTCTGCAAACTTCCGGCGCCGGCGTTTTGCGTTCGACAGATGAGACTGGCGCAGACATTAGTTTCCTGGGAGCTGCCGGTGTGCCCACGTTCAGTCCTATTCAGGATGGCCGCACATACTTCAACTATCACCATACGGCGGCGGATACGCTCGACAAGATTGTTCCCCGCGAGCTGCAGGAGAATTGCGCAGTGGTCGCGGCGCTGGCCTACACGCTTGCAGATCTGCCACAAGCCCTCCCTCGATAAACTTGCGTCCTACGATTCTGCGACTTGATTCGACTGACTCAACCAACCTGGAAGCTATGCGACAGGCAAAGCGCGGCGCGCCCGAAGGCCTCTGCATCGTCGCGCGCGAGCAGACCAAAGGACGAGGCAGGCACGAACGCGTCTGGAATTCGCCCCGCGATGCCGGACTATACTTCAGCATCGTGCTGCGTCCGAAATCGGAGGTCAAAGCCTGGTCGCTCATTACGTTGATGGCGGCCGTCGCGGTTGTCGATGCGCTGCTGGATGCGTGCGGCCTGCAAACAGACATCAAGTGGCCGAACGATATTGTCATTAGCGAACGCAAGCTGGGCGGGATTCTCGCGGAGACTGTGGAAACGGATCAGGGACTTGCTTGCGTCCTGGGGCTCGGGATCAACCTGACGGAGCATGCGTTCCCGCCACATCTGCAAGATCGCGCCACGTCCATAGCGATGGAAAACGGCCTGGCGCCCGAGCCGGAACAACTTCTACGCAAATTGCTCGAACACCTTTCCCGGCGATACGCGGAACTGACGGAAGATCAGGGACCCGCGACTACTATTCGCGATTGGACGGCCGCGTGTTCTTTTGCAAACGGCAAGCGCGTGCGGGTGAACACTGGCACAGAAGTCTTTGATGGAACCACTCGCGGAGTGGAGAGCGACGGCGCATTACGCGTGGAAACCGAGTCCGGCGAGATCAAGGTCGTGCGCGCGGGCGATGTGCAGTCGATTCGTTCGGTCGCCGAAGAGCAGAAGGTTCCATGACCGGAAAACGCATTGTCATTTCAACCTTCGGATCATTCGGCGACATCCATCCTTACATCGCTATTGCCCTGGAGCTAAAGGCGCGAGGACACTCGCCATTGATTGCCACTTCGGAAGTCTATCGCGAAAAGATGGACGTTGCGGGCCTCAATTTTCATCCGGTCAGACCGGACGTGCCCTCTTTCGATCAGACTGAAGAGCTAGTCAGGCTGGTCACCGCTTTGATGGAGCCGAGGGGCGGTACAGAAAAAGTCATGGAGCTATTTCTTTCAAACCTGCGGGAGGTTTATGAGGATCTCGACGCGGCAGTTGAGGGCGCCGATCTGTTACTGACGCATCCGCTGCCACTGGTGGGGCCGGTGGTGGCGCAGAAGCGTGGTTTGCCATGGGCGTCCAGCGTGTTGGCGCCAATCTCTTTTTTCTCGGCTTATGATCCGCCGGTACCACCCCAGTTTCCCGCGCTTTATCATTTGATGAAATCAAGCCCGCTGTTTGCGCGCGCGATCGTTCGTCTGGCAGAGTTCAAACTGGAAAAGTTGATGCAGCCGGTTTATCGTCTGCGGGCTGAACTGGGCCTGCCGCGTGGAGCTCAGCCGCTCCTCGCCGGGCAGCACTCGCCGACTTTGGTGCTGGCGCTGTTTTCATCGGTCATCGCCAGCCCGCAGCGCGATTGGCCGCCAAACACGCGCATCACCGGCTTTCCGTTCTACGATCGCAGAGACTTTTTCGCTGAGACCGAGACGCCGCCCGACTTGATGAAATTTCTTGCTGCCGGTTCGCCGCCGATTATTTTCACGCTGGGCTCATCTGCTTTTTGGGTGGCGAAGGATTTCTACCGCGATTCGATCACCGCGGCGCGCACTTTGGGGGCACGTGCCCTGCTATTGATTGGCCACCAGCGGAACTTGCCGCCGGAACCTCTGCCGGAAGGAGTCGCTGCTTTCGAGTACGCGCCGTACGGCCAGGTATTGCTCCAGGCCCTCGCCGTTGTGCATCAGGGCGGAATTGGGACAACTGCACAGGGTTTGCGATCGGGACGCCCGGTTTTGATCGTACCGCACGCTCACGATCAGTTCGACAATGCGGCCCGCGTCGAACGACTCGGGTGCGGGCGTATCATGCCGCGACCGCGCTACAATGCGGCCAGCGCCACCAAAGAATTGCGCGCCCTGCTGGCAAACCCGAGTTACGCTATCAGGGCGGAAGAGGTTGCGGGCCAGGTACGAAACGAAGACGGAGCTGGCGCCGCCGCAGATGCAATTGAAGACATACTGAGCCGGAGAGGGAACTGAATTATGCTGCTAGTTATTGATGCCGGCAACACTAACACTTCGCTGGGTGTGTTCAATGACACTGAGCTGGTGGCGCACTGGCGCTTGACCACGGCCCGCGCGCGAACAGTCGATGAGTATGGCGTGCATGCACGCAACCTGTTCGAGCTTGCCGGGCTGGATTTCAAAGCCATCGACGCCATTGCCATCTCTTCCGTGGTGCCGCCTCTGAACTTCACGCTCAAACGCATGGCTGAAGTCTATTTTCATGTGACACCGCTTTTCGTCGATCACACTACAGACACTGGCCTGCCGATTCTTTATAAACCGCCTTCCGATGTGGGCGCCGACCGCATAGTTGATGCTGTGGCGGCAATTGCGAAGTACGGCGCGCCCTGCATCGTGGTCGATTTCGGCACTGCTACTACCTTCAACGCAGTTACGAAGAAAGGCGAATACCTCGGCGGCGTGATCACGCCAGGCATCACGATTTCCTCCGACGCGCTTTTCGAGCGAACTGCCAAGCTACCACGCGTCGAAATCAAGCGACCGCGGAAAGTCATAGGCTCGTCGACGATTGAGGCGATGCAGTCCGGGCTTTACCACGGCTTTTCGGGATTGGTGGACGGAATTTTGCGCAAGATGATCGAAGAGTTAGGCGGTACCGCGCGCGTGATTGCCACCGGCGGGCTGGCGCCCTTAATCGCCACCGGTTCTGAGCTGATTGAATTGGTCGACGAGACGTTGACGCTGGAAGGCCTGCGACTGGTTTATGAACGAACCGCGAATCCGAAGAAAGCCGGATAGATTGCTAATTGCCGAATGCCGATTGCCGATTAAAAACGGTAACTGGCTTGACGTTGATCATACACAAAGCGAAATTGGCAATCGGCAATTGGCAATCGACAATGAATTATTTCAACTACTTCACTGAAATCGAAGATACGTTTGTTCGGCGTCGCGAAAAGCATCTGCTCTTGAGTTCGATGGACTGGGCCCTGATCGAGAGCTGGAAAGAAATGGGCGTCCCGCTGCACGTCGCCCTGCGCGGCATCGAGCAGGCATTCGATTCTTACCAGGCGAAACCTCGCAAGCGGAGCGTCAAGACCCTTCTGTATTGTCAGGAAGAGGTTGAAGCGCAGTATGCCGAGTGGCTTGAGTCGCGCGTCGGCGCGGGTGAAGGAGAAGCGGGCGAGATTGGCGCAGACACCGGAGCAACAGAGCCGGCCAGGCATCACGGCGAATCGCCATTTTCCCGTCCCGCCATTCTCGAGTATCTTCAGCGCGTGCGAGCTGAGTTGTTGGCAACGCGGGAACGGAAGAAGGGTAGCGAAGGCAATACTCTTGATGAGGCCCTGGCGCGCGCGGCCAATCTCATCGCCGATCTGGAAAAAGAATTTGCCGGCTCGAAGCGTTCCAATGCACAGCAGTTGGAGGTTTCACTGACAGGCATTGAAAGAATGCTGAATGAGGCCC
>JBDUCF010000225.1:0-5214 GCA_040003545.1 Pyrinomonadaceae bacterium
TTGATGGTCGGGGCGAGAGGATTCGAACCTCCGACCTCACGGTCCCGAACCGTGCTAAATTCAACGGACGCTGGTTAATCGTCAATGTGCTGTGGGAATTGAAGCCAAAAGTAAAGTGAAGGGTGGATAGTTCACAGAATCTTTCGCAGGAAGGGACTCTCTCGGTTCTTTAACTGCCCGCAGTAACTTCTGTGGCAGGCGTCAGACAAGATAGATTCAAGATTATGGAATCACCAATTTGGTCGCGCTTTGGACTATCACTCGCGCTTGTGCTGTCATTGACGGTAATTCCTGTTCACGCCCAAACCGCGTTTGAGCCGATTCCGCAGAACATTGCGTCGAGCTATCATTTTAATCTGTCGCACAATTTTTTCCCTACGCCAGCAGCCGCAGAAGCAGACCGCACCGCTTTGTACCAAGCGCTCGCGGACTTCAGTCGTTTGCGCGGTACGGTGGCTGCCTCAGCAGAGAATCTATATCAAGCTTTACGCTCATACGATTCATTGCAGGCTAAGATCGGACTCCATTGGACATACCTTTACTTACGCTACGCGATGGACACACGCGATACTGCAAGTGCCGACGCCGCACAAAAACTAGACTCCGAAGCAACCCGGGCAATGAGTTTTCTTCAGCCTGAGATAGTCGCGCTCGATGAGTCCGAGCTCGCTCGTTTCCTTAAAGCGCAGCCAGCACTTAGAATTTATGCTTACGCCGTCGAGTCAATGCGTCGCTACCGCCCTCATACCCTCTCGCCCGAACAAGACGAGTTTGTAGCCGCCGCAGCGTCTTCGATGATCGGTTGGCAGGGTCAACTCTTTTCGCAAACGTTGGATACTACGAACTTCGGCCTCGTGCATACGCCGGAGGGTGACCTTGACTTAGGTAAAAACCGAAGTGCCATTATCAATCATCCAGATCGAGCGGTCCGCGCAGCAGGTTTCAAGCAGAATCGTGCCGCACTCGCGTCACGGCGCGACACTTACGCCTTCGCCCTCCTGAATACGGTCAAGGCGCGCGATCAACTCGCCCGCACGCGCCGCTTCCCTGACTACCCTGCACAAGCATACTTCGACATGTATCTGACGCGGGATGATGTCACTCAACTGCTTGAGCAGTTAGCGGAACACTCCGAAATCAATAAACGCTATGAGCGACTGCTTGTGGAGCGCATTAAACGGACTAATGGCTATTCAGATGTTCATTTCTGGGAACTAGCGGCTACTGCAACAGGCACTCCGGTTCCACGCTTCACTATCAGTGAGGCGTCGCGCGTTATCAGAGCGGCGACAGCTCCGCTCGGATCAGACTATGAACGTGAAATGGCCGCCCTACTCGATCCGGCAAACGGGCGGCTTGACATTGCGCCCGCGCCCAATCGCGTACGCCGACCCGGATTCTCGAACGGCGGCTCCGGCAGAAACAGCGTCTTCTACAGTGGTGGATACGAAGGCTATCTTGATGATGTGATTATCTTGGCACATGAAGGCGGTCACGCCGTTCAGAATATGCTGATGAACAGTAATCGTGTGCTGCCGGTTTACGCAAGTGGGCCTAACTTCTTTACGGAATCATTCGCAGGCTTCAACGAACTTCTGCTCCTGGATTACTTATACCGCAACGCCCACGAAAAGGCGCTGAAGATCTATTTTCTCGAAAGATTTCTGACCCAAGCCGCGGAAATTTTCAAGACAGCGCGCGAATCCCTGCTTGAGCAGCAGCTTTATGATGAAGTGGTAAATGGTAGTGTCCGAAACGCGGGTGACATTGAGGCTTTGACGCAGAGAGTTGGAGCGCGTTTCTCTATCTGGTTTGGTCCGCAGAGCGAAGTGCCTATGGAGTGGGTCAATACCATCCACTACTACACTCGACCAATGTACCGCATCAACTATGTCTATTCCAAGCTCCTTGCGATTGAGTATTTTGACCTGTACACGCGGGACACGAACCGTTTCATCACGAGTTATCAGGCGCTACTAAGAAATGGTTATGATGTGCCGCCGGATTTGCTCCTTCAAAGGTTCATCGGCACTAACTCGCATGACCCTCTACTCGTCAGTGAAGCGCTGAAGGTCGTTGGAAAGAAAATTGATGAACTGGAACGGCTCTACGCCTCGCCAAAAGCAGTGTCGGATTAGGGTTTGTTCTTAAGCGACTGGCTGGTCAAACTAGTGGATATGAAAATGTAACTAAGGCTTTAAATGATCAATTCATGGCGAACCACCGTAGCGCTGTTCGTTGTTCTTCTTACACCAGTTTCCGGCTTGCGAGCGCAAGCTCCGCCGAGGACGGATCGGGCAACTGAGTCGCTAATCGGGATCTGGACGAATGAGATCAGGTTTGGCAGCGGTCTAATCGGAGAGCTGAGAGCCTCGCGCGACCGCTCCATGTGGCGGGCAAGTCTCTCGAATGCCGAATCGAAATCCGAAGCACGAGGCAACAGCATCCGCTTCACGTTTCCTGGCCACGGCGGCGGATTTCGCGGCACGCTCACCGCTAACGGAGATGCCATCAGAGGCTTTTGGCTGCAGGAAGTACAGGATCGGCGCGACCCGGGCGGCTCGGGTCAGCCTTTCGCTTCACCGTTGACTCTTCGGCGCCGGGGGCGCAATACCTGGACAGGCACTGTGCGGCCGTTGGAACGTCACTTTACGCTCTATCTAAAAATCTCTAGCAGCGCCGACCGAACGTTGGTTGGGGCATTCCGCAATCCAGAGGCGAATTCAATCGGAGGAACGACGCAATATCGCGTTGTGCGTGACGGCGACTCGGTTGTTTTCAGCGCTGGTCCTGATCCGGCTAAACCCGTGATACGGTTTATGGCTTCATATCTGAGTTCGCCGGAAAGGCTGCGAATCTCCTGGTCCGATATCGACGGCAGTGTTGATCTGACCCGCCAGGCACCTTCGGCCGCGGCGAATTTCTTTCCGCGCCCGCCGGATGAGCCGAAGTATGTTTACCGCCAACCGCCGGTCACTGGCGATGGATGGCGTACAGCTCGAGCGCGAGACTCCGGCATGGACGAAGACGTACTCGCCCGGCTGGTGCAACGACTCATCGATGCGGACCCGGCCGCACGGCGTCCCTCGCTTATTCATTCGCTCCTGGTGGCCCATCGCGACAAGCTGGTGTTGGAGGAATACTTCTTCGGCTTCGATCGAAACCGACAACACGATACACGGTCAGCGGGCAAGACATTTGCTTCAGTCATGCTTGGTGCGGCAATGAGACAGGGAGCCCGGATCGCACCTGAGACCAAAGTTTACGACTTACTTTCTCATATGGGTCCGTTCGCGAATCCGGATCCCAGAAAGTCCCAAATTACATTGGCCCACCTCATGACCCACACCTCGGGACTCGCTTGCGACGACAACGACGATGCATCGCCCGGCGGCGAAGACAAGATACAGACGCAACGTCAGCAGCCCAACTGGTGGAAATACACACTCGATCTGCCGATGGCTCACGACCCAGGGAGTCGCTATGCCTACTGCTCAGCAAATATGAATCTTGTAGGCGCCGCCCTCACTACGGGAACAGGCACGTGGTTGCCGGAACTTTTCGATCGGACAATAGCGCGCCCGCTGCAATTCGGTACTTACTATTGGAATCTGATGCCGACCGGGGAAGGCTACCTGGGAGGCGGCGCGTTTTTACGGCCGAGAGATCTTTTGAAGGTTGGCCAGATGTATCTCGACGGTGGTGTGTGGAACGGTCGGCGAATCGTCGACTCGTCCTGGATCACAAAGTCGACCGCGCCACACGTACAAATCTCGCCGGCAACGACTGGCCTCAGTCCAGAGGAATTCCAGAACTACTACGGTGAGGGTGAAGATGGTTATGCCTGGCATCTATCGCAAATCCGCGTTGGCGGCCGCACGTACCGCACGTATGCGGCCACCGGTAACGGGGGCCAGCTACTTATCATAGTTCCCGATTTCGATCTAACCGTCGTGTTTACGGGCGGAAATTACTTGCAAGGTGGGATTTGGGGGCGCTGGGGTAGCCAGATCGTTCCTAACGAGATCATTCCGGCCATCCGTCAGTAACCGCCGAGTGATGACTGATCAGTGATAGGTGATAAGTTACGAAACGTGAGTCCTAAGTTATCGACTCGTCACTCATTACTCATTACTCATCACTCATCACTTCCTTTTGGCTTCCTGCCAGAGGGACTCCATTTCGTCGAGGGTGGTGGCGTCAAAAGCCTGGCCGCGCTCCCGTAACTTCATTTCGATATAGCCAAACCGTTTGCGAAACTTGCGATTGGTTAACTTCAGCGCTGCTTCCGGTTCAACGTTAAGATGGCGCGCAATGTTTGTGGCTGCGAAAAGTAAATCGCCAATCTCTTCTCTAACACGAGTGTGATCGGCTTCAGATTTTGAAGTTGCATGAGTTTGGATAGCTGCGCGCAGTTCGCCAATCTCTTCCGCCAGCTTCTCGAAGATGTCCTCGAGTTTTTCCCAATCGAAGCCCACGCGTGCAGCCTTAGTGGAAAGCTGGTGGGCTTCCATCAGCGCCGGGGCCTTCTTTGAGACACCGTCAAGCAGAGATCCCTCGCGCTCATTTACGCCGGCGGCTCGGCGCTCTTCGGCCTTCATCACTTCCCAGTTGCGTAAGACAGCGGCGGTGTCGTTGGCCCTCGTATCGCCGAAGACGTGTGGATGGCGGCGAACCATCTTTGCGTGAATCGCTTCCGTCACATCCTCGATAGAGAAATCGCCGTGCTCCCTGGCGACCTGAGAGTAAAAGACGATTTGAAACAGCAGATCACCGAGTTCATCACGGAGATCGTTGGGCCGACCCTCGCGCGCTTCTTCGACAGCCTCAAATGCCTCATACGCTTCTTCTAAAAGCATCGGGGCCAGCGTAGCGTAGGTCTGTTCGCGATCCCACGGACACCCGTCGGGTGAACGCAGCTTGCTCATTAGTTCAATCAGGTCTTCAAAAGTAGCAGGCATGCAAATAGTCTAAAGTCGAAAGTTCAAAGTCCCAAGTCGTAACCCAGCCAACTGTTCGGTTCTCCTTGTTTGCGAGCACTAGATGAGGATGCTACCATCGGTTGCATAACAAACTTCAAACGCAGCAGCTGACGCTTTCTCGTGGTTACGGTTGGCCGAAGTCAGCATAGGTAGGGGAAATGAGCGAGGAACAAACCAGTTATAAAGTTACGGATCGGCGGCTATTTAACCCTGACGGCAGTCCGCGTGAAGT
>JBDUCF010000226.1:0-5180 GCA_040003545.1 Pyrinomonadaceae bacterium
ATTGCGCACAACGCAAAGATGGCCTCGCTGGGCCAACTAGTTGCCGGAATCGCCCATGAGTTGAACAATCCAGCGGGATTTATCTACAGCAACCTGGCGCTGTTGAAAGAGCGCATAAGTAGCCTGGAGGCTTATCTCTCTGCGGTTGATAATATTTCCCTGCCTCCGGAGATTGCTGAACAGGTCGCTGTCCTCAAAAGAAAAACTAACCACCAGAGCATGGTCGCCGATTTGAGCGCAATGGTTGACGACTGCTACGGCGGCGCTGAACGTATTAGAGACGTGGTACAGAACCTGAGACTTTTTTCCCGGCTGGATGAAGCTGAATTCAAGCGGGTCGATCTTCATGAAGGGATTGAATCGACTTTACGATTGCTTTCGCAGTATTTCACTGGCGGCCGCATCACGCTAAAACGTGACTTCGGAGAGTTGCCACAGGTCGACTGTTATGCGGCCCAGCTGAATCAGGTTTGGATGAACCTGCTGGTTAATGCAGCGCAGGCAATCGGCGCTGCCGAAGGCGAAGTGAAAATCAAGACTCGCCGTGAAGGACAGAATGTGGTTGCTGCCATCAGCGACACAGGATCGGGCATCGCGCCCAGGAATCTAAAGAGAATCTTCGATCCGTTTTTTACGACAAAGGCAGTGGGTGAGGGGACGGGGCTGGGCCTGTCCATTTCGCACAGTATTGTTCAGCGCCACGGTGGGAACCTGGCTGTCAGGACTGTTCCCGGCGAAGGTACGACGTTCATTATTTCGATACCGGTCGAAGCAGATCGAGCGTCCAGGTCAGAAAGAAGTTTTGAAGCGGAGGATGCAAAGTGTCTTATAAAATAATGATAGTCGACGATGAGCTCGCAAACCTGCGGACGCTGGAAAGATTGTTTCGTGACGATTACGAAGTAATTACGGCTGAATCGGGAAGCGATGCCCTGGCCCTTCTCGAACAGCACGATGTCGCGCTTTTAATTACCGATCAAAGGATGCCTGCTATGACAGGCCTCGACTTGCTGCAAAGAACAGTCGCGCTGCGACCTCAAATGGTGCGAATCCTTCTCACCGGCTACACAGATATCGGCGCGTTAATTGAGGGCATTAATTGCGGCCATGTCTACAGGTACCTAACCAAACCATGGAACAATGACGAGCTTCGCGCGACGGTCAGCCAGGCGCTGGAGCATTACGAGATGGTGAAATCGCAGCATGGCCTCAAGCTGGGAAATGACCGGCTGCGTGGCCGTCTTAAGCAAATTTGTGAGCTGTCCATGCAGCACTAGGACCGCACCAGGATCTTCCCGAACCTACGCTTAGTTTAGGACACGCATCAATGCTAACATTGCGTAGAGCCTATCAACTTGAGCGACAAAGAAATCATCCGTATCGGCATTATTGGCGCCGGCTTTGCTCGCACGACGCAGATTCCTGCCTTCAAGGCCTGCGCCGGCGCGCGCATTACGGCCATAACCAGCGCGCATCGTGAGCGGGCAGCCGAAGTTGCGCGCGAGTTCGGCATTGAGCACGTCACAACCGATTGGCGCGAGCTGGTGGCGCGCGACGGTGTCGATCTCGTCAGCATCGTTACGCCCGTGGTGACGCACGGCGAAATGACGCTGGCTGCGCTGGGGCAGGGAAAAGCCGTCTTGTGCGAAAAGCCCATGGCCATGAATGCCGCAGAGGCTTTGCGAATGACGGAGCGTGCGCGCGAAGCCGAAGTGCTGGCGTTAATAGATCACGAGTTACGCTTTCTTCCCGGCCGGATTGAGATGCGTGAGATGCTGCGCCGCGGCGAGCTGGGCCGGGTGCGACACGCCAAGCTGACCTTTCGCTCGGACGCGAGAGCGGATCCTGAACGCCCCTGGAACTGGTGGTCCGATGAGGCGCAGGGCGGAGGCGCTCTCGGCGCGATCGGGTCGCACATAATCGATGCCTTTCGCTGGTTGCTGGACTCGGAGGTATCGCAGGTATTCTGCAATCTGGCGACACACATATCTGAGCGCGTTGAAAGAGATGGCAGCCAGCCGCGTCCGGTTACCAGCGATGATGAAGCAAATCTTATCTTGAGGTTCGCCGACAGTGATTTGACCCTGGGAACAACCGGAACCGCATCAATGTCAATGGTGGAACCGGGGAAGTCTGAACATCGACTGGAAATTTTTGGTTCCAGCGGCGCGCTGATGATCGAAGAGGGCGGCGACCTTTGGCACTCGAACGTCGGTGATGGTGAATGGAAGCGGATCGAAACGGGTCGCGGCGAGCTGGCGCCGGGAATGCGCGAAGGCGGCTGGTCGCGCGGCTTCACTGTCTTCTCGCGCGAGATCGTCAAAGCCCTGGGCGAGGGCCGCACAACGGTCGCCGGCGCTGCCACCTTCGAGGATGGCTACCGCACTCAACTGGTGCTCGATGCTGCTCACCGTTCGCATGAAAGCGGTTGTTGGGCGGAAATAGATCAGCCACAGATGAACACGGATTGACACGGATAGACCCACACACAAGAAAGAACAACCCAGGCAGGACTGATCCGATTTCTAGTTCCTATCTGCGTGAATCCGTGCTTATCTGTGGCTGGCTCTTCCTGCTTTGACGAAAACTTCAAAACAGACCACGGTCAGTGTGCGGGTCGGTGTTGACACCGGCGGCACGTTCACGGACTTTGTCTTTGAAACCAAGAAAAAACTCCGCGTCTTCAAACTCGCGTCCACGCCGCACGATCCTTCATCCGCAATCACCGAGGGGCTTAAACGCATCGCCGCCGAAACCGGTGCCCGCTTGAGCGCACTCGAAGTGGTCCACGGCACAACCGTCGGCACCAACGCCCTGCTGCAAAGACGCGGCGCGCGCACAGCTCTGGTTACCACTCGAGGGTTCGAAGACGTGCTGGTGATAGGGCGACAGGCGCGGCCGGAACTCTACAATTTGAACGCGGTGAAGCCCCCGCCGCTAATTCCCACTGCCTTGCGCTTTGGTGTCAGGGAACGCGTTGCCGCTTCAGGAGAGGTGATTGAGAAGTTAGACAAGAACGATGTTGCGGCGCTGCTGAGGGATTTAAGAAAGGCGCGGGTTGAATCGATTGCGATCTGCCTGCTTTTCTCTTTTCTCGTTCCCGAACATGAAAAGCAAATCGCTGACGCGCTTGAATCACTGAATGTTCCTCTTTCAATTTCGCACGAGATCCTGCCTGAGTATCGCGAGTACGAACGCACTTCGACCCTGGCAATCAACGCCTACCTGCAACCTTTAATGGGCTCGTATCTCAGCCGCCTGGGCGCGCGTACGCGCCGCTTGCGAGTAATGCAGTCGTCAGGCGGCAGTATTTCCGCGGCGGCGGCGGCAAGAGAGCCGGTGCGCACAATTCTCTCCGGGCCGGCGGGCGGAATCGTTGGCGCAACCCGCGCGGCACAAGCAGCCGGCTTTGAGAACCTCATCACGTTCGATATGGGCGGCACCTCCACCGATGTGGCGCTGTGCGATCGCGCAGTGCTGCGCCTGACCAACGAAGCGATGGTGGCGGGAATGCCGGTGGCCGTTCCCATGCTGGACATTCATACCGTGGGCGCCGGCGGAGGTTCGATCGCGCGCGTTGACGAAGGCGGTAGCCTGCGGGTTGGCCCCGAGTCGGCGGGAGCTGATCCGGGTCCCGCGTGCTATGGCAAGTCTTTATTTCCAACGGTGACAGACGCGCATGTTGTGCTCGGTCATCTGCCGGGTGCAGCTTTGCTAGGCGGGGAATTCAAGCTGGATGAAAAGCGATCGCGCAAAGCTCTTATCCGGCTGGCTGCCGACCTTGGTTCGGCCGCGCGGCGCAAAGTGAGCGCCATCGAAGCGGCGCAGGGAGTGCTTGAAGTAGTCAATGTGAATATGGAGCGAGCGCTGCGGCATGTTTCGGTCGAACGCGGCCACGACCCGCGCGAGTTTGCCCTGATGCCGTTTGGCGGCGCGGGTGGGTTGCACGCGGTGGAGCTGGCACGCGGACTCCGCATTCCCCGGGTGATCTTGCCGGCGCATCCGGGCGCACTATCGGCAGTCGGCATCGTTGCCTCTGATGTCGTGAAGGATCAAAGCCGGACAATCATGTTGGAAGTAGAGCGGGGCAGAGTACGGCAGTTGGAAGGCGTTTTTCGTGCGATGGAGCGGCTGGCGCGAGCAGCGCTTGGGCGCGAAGGTTTTCCCAAATCGCGCCAACGTCACGACCAATCGCTGGCGATGCGTTACAAGGGGCAGTCATTCGAGCTTGAGATCAAAAACTCCCGTGGTGATTTGGCCGCGGCATTTCATCGAGCGCATCGCGAGCGGTACGGCTACGCGCAGGAGAAGAACACGATCGAAGTCGTGACCGCTCGGTTACGTTCGCTTGGCCTGGTGGCAAAATTGAGCGTGGAGCGAACGAAGACCCCGGCCGCCGTGAAGGGCCCCGCTAAGCCCAATGACTATGTGGAAACCTACCTGGCCGGCAAGCTTGTTCGTGCGTCAGTTTATGATCGCGAACAATTGAAAGCCGGTGCCCGTCTGCGCGCGCCATGCATCATCACAGAGTATTCGGCCACGACGCTGATTCCGGCTGGGGCGCGAGCGCGCGTTGACCAGTTTGGAAATCTGATTGTTGAGTCATGAATATTACTGGTTCAGTTTTGTCTGTGGGACCGGAGTGGACTCTGTGTCCACTCCTGAAAAAGAAGCGGGGGCAAGCCCACCTTCCTTACTGCGAGTTGATAATGTTGAGTCAGACTCCGAAACTTGAGTATCAGAGTTCAACTGCGAATACTTGCAGTCAGGAAGGTGGGCTTGCCCCCGCTTCTTTTCACCAGAGCAATGCCACATGAAAACAAAGTTCGATCCAACCACCCTCGAAATCTATCGCGCGCTCTACACTTCGGTTGCCGAAGAGATGGGCATTGCGCTGCGGCGTACTGCCTTCTCGCCGAATATCAAGGAACGCAGGGATTACTCCTGCGCGGTATTTGACGAGGCTGGCCGCGTTATCGCGCAGGGCGATCACATGCCGGTGCATCTGGGCTCCATGCCGATGGCCGTGGCCGCAGCACTGCGCGAAGTCGAAATGTTCCCGGGTGACGTTGTCGCGCTTAACGATCCGTTTGCCGGCGGCACGCATTTGCCGGACGTGACGCTGGTGATGGGCGTGTGGCCGGAGACGGGAGACGGGGAGAGGGGGAGAGGGGGAGAAG
>JBDUCF010000227.1:0-5106 GCA_040003545.1 Pyrinomonadaceae bacterium
AAAGCTATGAAGATCTCTGTGCCGGAAGACTCAATGCGCGAGATCACCGCGCGGTTACAACAAGCCAATAACGCGCTGGCGGCGAAGTACCCGGGCGAAAGCGGCAGGCGCCAGCCAGTGCATACCGTTTATGGCGGCGCGCATCTGTTCAAGTCAGATTCTGCCGAGCGGCTGGGTGCGGTAGCGCGTCGCACGATGGAAGAGTACGCACCGGATTTCATCACCTTTGCCAACGCGATTGGCTTGGCCGGAGCGGCAGACTTGCCGCGCTCGGCGGATGACATCTCCAGACTGAAATTACAATTTGACGGGAATGCGGACGAGCTGCGCCAACAGAACAAGCCCGCGTGGCTGGCGCAAACCATTTACAACCGCGTGACGGAAAAACTGCGCCGCGAGCCGGTTGAGGATTTCCGTATAGATTTTGAAGACGGTTATGGCAATCGTCCCGATGCTGAAGAGGATGGCCACGCTGAATCTGCCGCGACCGAAGTGGCAAAGGGCATGGCCGCCGGTACGCTTCCGCCGTTTATCGGCATTCGGATCAAACCATTCACGGAAGAATTGCGCACCCGCAGCATGCGCACGCTGGATATTTTTCTTTCAACGCTTTTGCAGAAGAGCGGCAGCGTCCTGCCACACAACTTCGCAGTCACCCTGCCGAAGATTACGATCCCGGAACAATGCTCCGCCCTCTCGGATTTATTTGAGCTCCTGGAAACGCGAACCGGCCTGGCCTCCGGTTCCCTGAAAATGGAGATGATGATAGAGACCACGCAGTCGATCATCAACGACGAGGGTCTCATAAATCTGCCGTTACTTTTAAGGGCGACGCGCGGGCGTTGCATCGCGGCCCACTTTGGCACTTACGACTACACGGCAAGCTGCAACATAACGGCGGCGCACCAGCACATGACCCATCAGGCCTGCGACTTTGCCCGCCACATGATGCAGGTCTCGTTCGCAGGCACGGGCATATGGCTTTCCGATGGCGCCACAAACATCATGCCGGTCGGGCCAAACCGCGCCGACAGGGGCGGGTCGCCGCTGAGCCGGCCGCAAGCTGACGAGAATCGCGAAACGGTTCATCGCGCGTGGAAGTTGCACTACGATCACATTCAACACTCACTGACGAACGCGTACTACCAGGGATGGGATTTGCATCCGGCGCAATTCGCGACCCGCTATGCCGCGGTCTATGCATTTTTTCTGGAGGGCCTGGCCGCGGCTTCTGAGCGTCTCAGCAATTTTGTGGCAAAGGCAGCAAAGGCCACCCTGGTCGGCGATGTTTTTGACGACGCGGCCACGGGCCAGGGCCTGCTCAATTATTTCCTGCGGGCTATAAACTGTGGCGCAATTACTGAAGACGAGGCGCTCCGGCTTTCAAGTTTGACCCTGGAAGAACTACGCTCAGGATCATTCGTGAAGATTTTGAAGAATCGACAGAATCTGTAAAAGAGGAATGATTAGCGATGAACTCATGGAAGCAAATTGTTTCACTGGTCCTGGTTTCAGTGTTCGTTACCGCCACCCCGTTAGCTCAGAGGAGGTCGCGAAAAGTGCCCGCTAATGCCAACCAGGTGGCGCCTTCTGATGTCGTTGCCCTGTACGCGAAGATGCGGCGGTTTGCGCCCACCGTACTGACCGCCGACACCTCCACTCTTTCCGCAAACGATCGCCAGGCGCTGCAAAAGATAATCGCCGCCGCGAAGTATTTCGATCCACTTTTCCAGCGCCAGGTATGGAGCGGCAACCAGGCGTTACTGGCGCAGCTCGAGCGCCGCAAAGATCCCGTCTGGGCGCACTACTTCCGGATCAACTCCGGTCCCTGGTCGCGCCTGGATAACAACGATCCGTTCGTCGATGGTGTGCCGCGCGAGAAGCCGCCGCAAGCGAATTACTATCCCGACGACATGACGAAGGACGAATTCAATTCGTGGTTACAAAATCTGCCCACCGAAGAAAAGGAAAAGGCCACTGGATACTTCTATGTAATTCGCCGCGACGCCGGCGGCCAGCTGATATCGGTTCCCTATAGCCGGGAGTACCGCGAGTTTCTCGCGCCGGCGGCGAAACTTCTGCGCGAAGCTGCCGCCTTGACGAGCAACAAGACGCTTCAGTCCTTCCTCACCAAACGCGCCGACGCGTTTGCCTCCGACGATTACTATGCCAGCGATGTGGCCTGGATGGATCTCGATGCTCCCATCGAAGTCACCATTGGCCCATACGAGACATACGAAGACGAGTTGTTCGGCTACAAGGCGGCTTTCGAGGCGTACGTGACGCTGCGTGACGAGGGTGAAAGCGCAAAGCTGATGAAGTTCACGCATTATTTGCAGGAGCTGGAAAACAATCTGCCTATCGAGGCGCGTTACCGCAATCCAAAACTCGGCGCGGATTCGCCCATCAGAGTCGTGAATGAAGTCTTCAGTTCCGGCGAAGGCAATAGAGGCGTGCAAACTGCGGCCTTTAATCTACCGAACGACGAGCGCGTGGTAAAAGAAAAAGGCACCAAGAAGGTGATGCTGAAGAATGTGCAGAACGCGAAGTTCGATAAAACCCTGGTGCCCATTTCGCGAGTCGTGCTTGATCCGGCCCAACAATCGGCCCTGGATTTCGAGTCATTCTTTACGCACATATTGACACATGAATTGATGCATGGACTCGGTCCACACAACATTACAGTCGGCGGCCAGGAGACCACGGTGCGCAAGCAACTCAAAGAGCTGCACTCGGCTATTGAGGAAGCGAAGGCCGACATCACGGCGCTCTGGGCCCTGCAATACCTGATCGACAAGGGCGCGGTCGATAAGCGCATGGAGCGCACGCTCTACACCACTTATCTTGCAAGCGCTTTCCGATCGGTGCGTTTTGGCATCAGCGAAGCGCACGGCAAAGGCATGGCATTACAGTTTAATTACCTGACCGATCAAGGCGCGATCAAAGTGAACGCCCGCAACGGAACCTTCAGCATCGATCACTCTCGAATCAAGGATGCGGTGCGAAAGTTAACTCACGACTTACTGACTATTGAAGCGGAAGGCTCCTACGACAAAGCGAAGGCGATGCTGGACAAGTATGGAGTAATCAGGCCGGCGATGAAGAACGCACTCGACCGCCTGGGTGACGTGCCGGTAGATATTGAGCCGGTATTCCCGCTCGGTCAGAACCGCCTGCGGTAGCGGGCGGTTGATCTATGGGGCCGACTTGCTTGATTAGCGCTGGTTCAACCGCCCGCTACCGCAGGCGGTTCTGACTACGCTCTGCGGACAAACTTCGCGGCGCCCCAACCCAGAAGAATCAAGACCGATAGGATGGCCCAGTTGTAGCGCTCGCCGTAGGTAACGCCGGGAAAGTGGTTGCTGATCATGATAAAGACTGTCGGCACCACGATGAAGGTGTTCTGCTTCGAACGGAGCTTGGCCTGAGCGGAGAGCGCGTCGTCGGGTTTACGGCCGTCCTTGATTGCCGCGATCATCTTTTTCTGGGCCGGCAGGATGCGCATCCAGACATTCGCGGCCATGATGGTGCCAAACATCGCCCCCACATGAATGTAGGCCGCGCGTCCGCTCAGCACGCGCGTGAGCCCGTAAGTAATTCCAACAATCAGCAGATAGGCAATAACTGCGAATAATGTTTCGTTCCTACCCAGCGGCGAGATCATCATCAGGTCATACACCACCCAGGCAACGATCAGGAGCCCTATTCCCAGCGCTATCGCAGCCCCCACACTTATGTTGCTGACGTCCTGGTCCACCAGCGCGCCACCGCCCAAATAAAAAAGCAGTGCCAGCAACCCGATGCCGCTCAGCCAGGTTGTGCCTGCTTCCCAACGGAACCAATGCAGTTTGCGCGATAGTTCATCCGGCACCTTTCGCTTTTCCACCATGTAAAACCCGCCGCTGTGGACCATCCAGATCTGCGCCGGTGTTCCTGTCGCCCGGGCGGCCTTTTCCTCTTCGGTTAAGCGCGCATCCAGCCAGGTGAAGTAATAGGTGGTCCCCACCCACATGATGCCGGCGAACACGTGAATCCATCGCAGGATCAGGTTTAGCCATTCACTGATAGTCGGATCGATAATCATTGTTGTAGCGCAAGTGCTAGCTTGCGACGCAAACTGGCAGTTTGCGCTACCGACTTTTAGCTGCCGCGATAGGTCGAATAGCCAAAAGGACTCAGCAACAGCGGCACGTGATAGTGCTGCGTTGGATCGTCGATATGGAAAACTACGCTGACCTGCGGATAGAACGACTCGATCTTGAGTTCGGAAAAGTAGGATTCAGTGTCGAAGACGAGCCGGTAAGTGCCCGCTTCGATGGGCTGCTCCAGGAGAAAGAAGGGTTTGACTCGCCCGTCTTCATCGGTCCAGGCGTGGCTGAGCTCCGTCCAGCTCTCATCCGCATTTTGCATTTCAAGCGAGACGGCGACGGCGTTCGCGGGCCGCCCGCGCGCGATATCCAGAATGTGCGTGGAGATGCTGCTCATTGATCCAGAAGCTTCCTTATTCGTAGTTGGGTAATTTTCGCCTGCTCGCCGGCGGCGATGCGTAATTCCTGCTCCGGAGTATTCCCCATTCGCTGCTGCAAAATCGAGAGTATCTCTTCCGAGCTTTTGCCGGTGGCGCAAACTATGAAAATGTAACCGAATCGCCGCTCATAGTCACGGTTAGCATCGGCAAGAACGCGGGAAATTTCCGGCGCGGTGGTGCTCGCTCTCGATTGTTCCTCCGCCGACCATGCCCTGGCCTCCTCCGCCTGCGCAGCAGCAGCTTTCTTTTCCCCGATCTTGGGGTGATGGCTGAACGCTTCCAACCAGTCTGAGCCATCCAAGGCCCACCAGACGCTGTCGGCATTCGCCGATAGATCGTTTACGTCCTCGAAGGGGCGCCGTTCTATCATCTGCCGCGCCCACTTCTCGGAACCGCAACACTTCATCAGCTCGGCCTCGGCCTGCCCGCGAGAAAGGGTGTTCAGTCGTTGAAGGCCTTCGATCATCTCATCAAAATGTTTGACCAACTCATGGCCGGTTTTGTAACAGTTTTCCTTCGGCGAGGACACAACTCAAGAAACCTCTGATCAGATACCGCGAAGCGGTTGCGGCCTCCAG
>JBDUCF010000228.1:0-5102 GCA_040003545.1 Pyrinomonadaceae bacterium
TGTCTTTTCTTTTTTCAAATAGCTACACTTGCCCCGAGTTTTGCAAGAGGCTCTTCAGGTTGCTGATTCGGAAGCAGCAAGCTAAAGCCTGGACTCTGAACTACTTAAAACTCTGAACCAGTTGGACTCTGAAATACTTGAACAAAGCGGCAATGGACGATGAACTTTGGACCACACTTGAAACGCAATGAAAGGAGCACTATGAAAACCTCAGCTCGAATCAAATTGCTCGCCGGTGTTGCAGTTACGCTTGCACTCGCTGCCTCATTGCTTGTGGCGACAAAAGCCGGCGCCCAGGACAGGTCGAAGCCACCCAAGGACCCGCCAACTTCGTACATGCCGGTTATTGAAGAGCCATTCGAGGTGGTGAGGGCGCGCGACAAGGCGAACAAGCCGCGCGTGATGGCGGCGGCAATGCGCCTGCTCGAATCCAGATACGATCTTACCCGCCGCGTCGATCCGGATGTGAAGATGACGCACGGCAAGCCTATTTCCGTGGGACCAACGGCGCGTCTGAAAGGCGGTCTGACCTGGGAACAACTTGGCCGCATGTCGCCGGAAGAGATTAAGGCAAAGGAAGTGTTCCCATACCTGCCGCTGCCGCATGCAAACCATCCCGTGGGTGGCATGGTTTTCCCGCAGACCCACATCAAACAACAGCCAAGGCTGGAACGCTTTGATCTGGATTTTGATATCCCTGAACATTTCCTGCCGGAGTTTCCGCCGGCAATTTTTCTGACGACGCGCCCCGATCTCGGTGACGTTTCAAAGGGACAGCTCGTCACAGTCAACAACTTCTACGATCTGTTCAATGGCATTCTCAATCCAAAACAACTCGACGGGCTGCGTCTGTTGGTGACTCAGTTTCCGCAACAACAGTTCAACGCGACGGCTGATCGCAAGACCGAACGAAATGATGGCATGCAGGGAGTGGCCTGCTTCGACTGTCACGCCAACGGCCATACCAACGGCGCCTTCCATCTTGTCGGCGATATCAGGCCGCAGGAGAACCGCCGGCGTATTGAGACGCCGTCATTACGCGGCGTGAATATCCAGCGTCTATTCGGATCGCAGCGCGCGTTGAAGACGGTAGAAGACTTTACTGAGTTTGAACAACGCGCGGCATACTTCGATGGCGATCCGGTGATTGCAACAAAGAAGGGAATCAACATTCTCGATCGCGGGCACCAGGTGCATGAGATGTCGGAGTTCGAGGAGATACTGGATTTTCCCCCGGCGCCCAAGTTGAACGTCTACGGCCGTCTGGATCGAAAGAAAGCTACTGAGGCTGAGATAAGGGGAGAAGAAATATTCTTCGGCAAGGGAAACTGTTCGACGTGTCACACGCCGCCTTTCTACACGGACAACCTGATGCATGACCTGATGGTGGAACGTTTCTACACGCCGCGCATGGAAGGTGGCATGATGATCACAAAGCAGGGTCCGATTAAGACCTTTCCTTTGCGTGGCATCAAGGAGTCGCCTCCGTATCTGCACGATGGACGTTTGCTAACGCTGGAAGACACAGTGGAGTTTTTTAATCTTGTCCTGGAGCTTGGCCTGGCGCCGCAGGAGAAGGGCGATCTGGTGGCATTTTTGCGCGCGCTTTAAAAAGCAGGAGGCAGGCGCAGGGGCAGGGTAAGGGACGGCAGCCCGTCCCTCATTGCTCGTGGCGTTATGCTGCACTGGCCCATGCCAAGGCCTTCTTAGCGACTTCCCACTCCCGCTGAGGTATCGAACAGAAAGCCTTCACTACTTCGGGATCAAAATGAGTGCCGGCTGACTGGTTTAGTTCTGCTGCCGCGGCTTCATACGGCAAACCAGCGCGGTATACGCGATCGCTCGTCATGGCATCGAAAGCATCCGCTACCGCAAATATGCGTGCGTTGCGATCAATCTCTTTTCCCGCCAGGCCCCATGGATAACCTGAGCCGTCCCACTTTTCATGATGCTGGACCACGACTCGCGCCGCGCCTTCCAGAAACTTGATGCCGGACAAAATCTGCTGCCCGTACAGCGGATGGTTGCGCATCCGCAGCCATTCTTTTGGAGTTAGCTTGCCGGGTTTATGCAGGATTGCATCCGGCACACGTATCTTGCCGATATCGTGAAGCAACGCGCCGAGAGCCAGCGATTCCATTTCCACCCGATCGAGAGAGAACTCACGCCCCAATCGTAAACTGAAACGGGCTACGCGCCTGGAGTGCTCATAGGTTTCTGCATCTCGACGCTGGAGCGTGGTGACCAGCGCCTGAAGCAGCAGGCGCGGCGAAACATCAGGTACCTGTGGAGTGAAACTGGAAGCAAACCGCTTGATTGGTTGAGTCGACATCATCCCTCCTGACTCGTGTGTAGGCAGTTTGATTTAACCCGCCTCTCAGATATTCATGATGCACAACGCATCAGGGAGCTAATAAGCACACGAGAGTTTGTCCCTTACTGGGGAAAGTGACAGCTGAGGAGAGCTTCCATGCTTGAGGAAGATTGCAATGAGGATGCGAGATAAGCCCAATATTAAAGCATTTTAGTTGCAACAATGCGGGTTATTACCAGAAACCGCTTTCACATATCCTCGGCCGCGCAGGCGCGGTTGAGAAGCCTCAAACAGCGAGCCTAGATCGTCGCGGGCTGGGATGTAGGCGCCGGCTGCCGACGAAATTCTACCGGTTGCTTACTTTGCATGGGATCGGTTTCGTTTGCTGCGAAGCATTGTTGAATCCCGTCGGCTTCGACGGTGTCATGTTCCAGCAGCAGCTCCACGAGACGGGCTATTGATTCCTGTTTCGACGACACGACGTCGCAGGCTTTGGCAAGCTGAGTGTTGATGATCTGGTTAACAGCTTCCTCTACTCGATCGAGGAGGCCCTGGCTCAACTGCTCGGTGCGGGGGTCGCCCAGGTAAATTGGCCCGAGCGGACTCATGCCGAATTCGCTGACCATGCTCCGCGCTATTTCGACAGCGCGTTGAATGTCATTTGAAGCGCCGGCAGTCATCGTGGAAAGCAGGATCTGTTCAGCCGCGCGTCCACCCAGCAGCACGGCAATCTGATCCTCGAGATATTCGCGCTTCTTCATTAAGCGATCGCGCTCCGGCAAGGATTGGGTGACGCCCAGCGCGCGGCCGCGCGGAAGGATCGATACTTTGTGAATCGGATCGCCATTCTCAACGGCCAACCCAACTGCGACATGACCCGCTTCGTGGACTGCCGTCGCATATCGCTCGTCCTCGTCGATCATGAATCCATGACGTTCCGCTCCCATTAATATTCGATCGCGAGCGAATTCAATGTGCGGGCGGCCGACGGCTTGAGAGTTGTCGCGCGTGGCGGCGATCGCTGCTTCATTCAAAAGGTTTGCCAGGTCCGCCCCGGAGAAGCCCGGAGTTCCCCGAGCTACCCAGCTAAGATCGAGCTGCGTGTCGAGCTGCATTCTGCGTGCGTGCACTCTCAAAATTGACTCTCGGCCACGAACGTCAGGCAGGTTTACGGCGATCTCTCGATCGAAGCGGCCGGGACGCATAAGCGCACGATCCAAAACATCGGGGCGGTTCGTCGATCCGATCACCACGATGCTTGCATTTTGATCAAAGCCATCCATTTCGATCAACAGTTGATTCAGTGTTTGGTCCTGGTCGGCGGTTGCCGAGTCGTTACCGCGCCCGCGTTGTCTTCCCAGAGCATCAATCTCGTCGATGAAGATGATGCATGGCGAAACCTTCTTCCCTTCGGCGAAGAGCCGGCGCACGCGCGATGCTCCCACACCGGCGAACTTTTCCTGAAAGCTGGAACCTGACGCCAGCAGGAAAGGCACCCCTGCTTCGCCGGCGACTGCACGCGCCAGCAGGGTCTTGCCGGTTCCCGGTGGGCCATAAAGCAGAATACCGCGGGGTACGCGACCACCGAGCCGGCCAAATCGCGCCGGGTCGCGTAGGAAGTCAATCGTTTCGCTCAGTTCGGAGGTGGCTTCATCAACTCCCGCGACATCGGCGAATGACACGCGTTGTTTTCCATTTTGATTCGGTATGCTAAAGCTGCCGACACCGCCGTTCATGCTGGCATAGACTCGCCAGCCGATAAAACCAAGGAAGAAGACAGTCACAAACGGCGCGCCCCAGGTCAAGAGAGTAGTGGTCCAACTCGCCTGCACCGGTCGAAACTCAATCGGAACATTCTTCTTCCGAAACTGCTCGACCAGCCCCTGACGAATGGCATCACTCGTGACTGTGGCCTGAAGCGCCGGACCCTGGGTGCTTTGAACTGTCAAGGTGTCGCTCTCGATGGTTAGCGAAACGGCTGAGCCGGTTTCAGCAATCTGGTAGAGCTCCGAATAATTGATTTTGGTAATTCGAAGTGCGCGGCTTTGGTAGATCGTGATGGCGGTTGCAGCGACTAGCACTGCAGCCGCAGTGACGACCAAAATCAAAGTCACTCTTTGGGAACCGGCAACGATCTTTCTAATGGGGGAAGGCATAACGAGTTCTCCAAATCTCGCCACTCGGTCAAACGGGGGGTATAGGACCTTCGGCAGCGAGGGTTGATTAAAGCGACAGACAGGACATGTCTGTCGCATTAAATTTCAATGGATCAGGATTGGCGGCGACGGAGTGTCGGGGGACAACGGCGCAATACAAAACCCGAGTTATTTAACGCAGAGCGCTCGCCGCAAATGAGAGCGGCGAGCACGTGCCTACTTTAACAGCCGCGAGAGACAGAAGTCCAGAAACGATAGGGCTGATTGGACTTCTTTGTGCGGTCTTTAGCAATATTCCGCTCCCCCGCAAAACTTTATTGGGCCAAAGATTCGTAGTTCGACGCTGTTTTCACTCCGTTAGGGGTGAGATGTTTATAGGTAGGAGCTACTACATTTCGTACCAGCTCCGTTCGGAGGAGCTTGATTCAAGTAGCGCTTCATCACTCGATAACCATTCCGCTCCTCCCACCCACTACCCCACGCGGGTGGGCGATCCGATTGTCAATTGCCGATTGGCTTACTCAGCTAGACTTCAATTGGAAATCGACAATTGGCAATGTAGTACCCACCCATTACTAGCGGGTCGGTTCTGGAATGGAATTGAGGCTGCTTGACTATGAATGCAACGGACC
>JBDUCF010000229.1:0-5100 GCA_040003545.1 Pyrinomonadaceae bacterium
ATGGGAGCGCTGTGTCACCTCAACCAAAAGGTCAGCCGCGGCGAGCGTCTCTATCTCCGCGCCCATCGCCCCGACGGTGCGCCCATTGAAGTTACCGCCATCGTTGTTCGGGTTGCACCGGCGATTTATGGAACAGCCCGCGTCGGAGTGCAGATTGCCGAACCCACCGAAAATTGGTTGCGTCTGTTCGTTTCGTGGGTCGCAGATGAACAACCCGTCGGCGATGCTCCCGCCGATTCAGAGACGGCGCCTCCCGAATAATTCTCAAGCGCCAACACATCGCTATCATCGAGGTTTACTTCTATTGAGGAAGCCTTTGTGTCTTCGAGCCAGCTGCTGGGCCCACATCAGGTGGAGCACCGCGATCATCGATTGGGCTGTAACATGTCTGGCTATACCGATGATGCAATTGTTCACCACGGTGTCCTCGAAGAAGGAACGGCATTCATCGCAAGCCCTTCAGCATCTATGTGACTGGCGCGGAAGCTGCGCGAAACACTCGATGCACCTGTGGCGGCTTAGATCCGTAACATGGCGTCCGCACATCATTGATCACTTAATGCTACCCCAGACTCGTCTCGAGTGCGCGCGCTGGAACTCCCCAATTTAACCGCAATTATTCACTTTTTCGCCGTCACTGGAGACATGTCTTTTTTTGTCATCCGCATTTTCCCATGGAAACTGAAATCGGTTATTGTTTGTTCCGCCTGATCTGTGTAATCTTGTAAGCACGGTTTCTCACTTCGCTTACAGCCAACCGCTTCACTGCCCCAAACGACAACCTTGAGGAGGAAGCGATGAAACTGTGCCCACAATGCCAATTCATTTATGAAGACGATCAGAACCTCTGTGACATGGACGGCAAAGCCCTTGTTTATGACAATCGCCCGGGCGTTTTCCCTGATACGCTGCCGGCGGTAACCCGGCGGAGAGGCACAAATGCGCAACTCAGATTCAGAGCCGTGCCGGCCGTTGCTGCATTTTTTTTCCCGGCGCTTCTTTGTCTTGCGTATTACGCATCGTCGCCGCTGTGGGATTCGAAATCCAAATCCCCGAGTCTGAACGCCGAAACTTCGGAAACCAGTCCGCCGCCCCAGATCGCGCCGTTACAAAACAACTTCTCGTCGCCGACAGCTGCGTCTCAATCACCAACGAACCCTCAGACCGCTCCAGAGTCCGGAAGCGTGAGCGCCCCTGAGTTGCCTGAAATGACAGCCCAACAATCCGCGCCTCTTGTTACTAAACCGACAGACGGCACGAAAACAAACGCCAATAGCTTAGAGACTTCCAGGCACCTGCCGCCTCTTCCGGGACTAACGCCGCTGCCCCGGCTAGCTTCGCCACGGCGTTTACCAGCTGCCAAATCCGAACAGAAGCAGCCAGGCTCAACGACCACCCCAAAAAAACAGGCTCTTACAAATCAGAAGGCAGCAAGAGGAAGTCAGACGGCCTTAATCGTGGAGGTCAAACCGGCGAAGACGGAAGCGACCAAGCGATCAAAGGTAGTAGGATTTTTGAAAAAGACTGGCCGCATTTTAAAGAAGCCATTTCAGATGTAGCCCACCCCCCGCTCGGCGCTGAACACTCCGCACTCGTCATGCTATCCTCCTGCCGATGAGTGACGATTCGCAACAGACTCAAATTATGAGTCGGGATCATGTCCGGACAAGCGCCATTGCTTCCGGGGCTGTCTTGCGCCAGCGTTATCGGTTAGACAGCGAAATTGGTCGCGGCGGAATGGGTATTGTCTTCCGCGCAACAGACCTCGAATTGATGCGCGAAGTCGCGATCAAGGTTTTGCCGCACACATCCTCTTCACCGGATGCACGCCAGCGCCTGCTGCGCGAAGCCCGCGCCGCCGCCGCTCTCAACCATCCCCATATTGTCTCCGTACACGATGTCGGCGAGTCCGAGGGCCTGCCGTTCCTTGTTATGGAGCTGGTGAACGGTCCAAGCCTTTCGCAGGTGCGTCCCACTGAATTCGCCCGGATAGTTGAGATTGCCGTCGAGATCTGCGGCGCCCTCGATCACGCGCACGCGAACAGTATTGTTCATCGGGACTTGAAGCCTGAAAACGTACTTTTGTCGACCACCAGTCAACCCGGGAGCGTGAAGCTGGCCGATCTCGGCCTGGCGCTGCCCGCGTATGGCGCGCGCATCTCGCGCGCGGGGCTCATTGTTGGCACTGCCTCTTACATGGCACCCGAACAAGCCCTCGGGGAAACGGTTGATGGCCGCACAGATCTCTACGCTCTCGGGGTGCTGGTTTATGAGTTGACCACCGGGCGTTTGCCCTTTACGGGAGACGATCCTCTGATGGTCATTTCGCAACATGTAAATGCTTCGGTTGTACCGCCGCGCGTCGTGCGTCCCGATCTTCCCCGCGCGCTCGAGGCCGTGATCCTGCGTTTGCTCGCCAAGGATCCGGCGCAACGCTTCGCCACGGCCGGTGAAACCGCAGCGGCGCTGCGAGACTCGCTTTCAGTTTCCGACGATGTGGGCGAAGAGGGCTCCGCGTCTGCCGTGGCTATCCTTGACGCTCTTTCGCGGGGCCGCCTGGTCGGCCGCTCCGCGGAGCTTCTGGAGGCTCGGGATTTGTGGTATCGGGCACGCGAAGGCCGCGGCCACGGGGTTCTTTTGAGTGGCGAGCCAGGCGCTGGTAAGACGCGGCTGGCGCGCGAGGTTACCATTCAAGCGGCCGTCGAAGGCTCCGTTGTCCTCAGCGGTGGTTGTTATGAATATGAAGCGACCACGCCCTACCTGCCCTTCGTTGAGGCTTTTCGGCGCTGGGTGCGCGAGCAGAAAGACGATGTCGCGTTGACAGCCACGCTGGGCGATGCGGCCAGGCAAATCTCCAAGCTTGCTCCTGAGATCGAAACCAGGCTCGGTCCTTTTCCCCAGCACCCTGAGTTGCAGCCACACGAAGAGCGGCTGCTTTTCTTCGACGCCGTTGCGCAGGTCTTTGCGAACCTGGCCGGCAAAAAAGGGCTGCTCTTCTACGCCGACGACCTCCATTGGGCCGACCGCGGTACTCTTTGGCTGCTCGGTCATCTCCTGCGTCAACTCCGTGACCAACGTGTGCTAATCCTCGGCGCTTACCGTGAAACCGAACTCGATCGCGCTCATCCGCTCGCCAAGGCTTTGGTTGACTGGAACCGCGATCGATTGATCACGCGCATTGCCCTAAAACGTTTCGACGCGGCGGAGACGTCGGCGCAACTTGGCGCGCTACTCGGCGAAAGTGTCAGCGGGGATTTCGCTAACGCTGTCCATCGGGAAACCGAGGGCAATCCATTCTTCGTTGAGGAGGTGTTGAAAGCACTCATCGAGCAAGGCTCAGTCAGGCGCGAGAGCGGCCGGTGGAAACGTTGCGATGTGGCGGAGCTTATCATTCCCCAAAGCGTCAAGGAGGCAATTGGGAGCCGGCTGGACCGCGTAACCCAGGGCTGCAATGAAGTGCTGAGAGCAGCCGCAGTGTTAGGAAAGACATTTACGTTCGAAGAGCTAAAGGCGACCGCCGGCGATCAAAAAGAGGACGTCTTGCTCGACGCGCTCGATGAAGCGGTCGGCGCTCAGTTGATCAGCGCAGCTCGGGATGAGTCGTTCACCTTTACTCATGACAAGATTCGCGAAGTGCTTTACGAGGAATTGAATCCGATTCGCCGGCGACGCTTGCACCGGCACGCCGCGGAAGCACTAGAAAGGCGTCGCACCACCTCCCACTGCGCAGTTGAGAAATTGGCGCATCACTTCATCAAGGCCGGCGATTATGACCGCGGACTGATCTACTCGAAAAGAGCAGCGGCGGAAGCAGAGCGCGTGTTCGCCTTCGAAGACGCTATTGCCGCCTATGGTTGTGCGCGCGACTGCGCCCAGACGTTGGAAATGACGGAAGAACAACTGGAGTTGGAAGAAGCTATAGGAAAGAGCTACGTGCTTCACGGGGAGATGATTCCTGCTGGCGAGCATTTCGAGCGGGCTCTTGCTCTTACGACCGACCCCGCAGTACGCGCGCGCTTGCAGTGCCAGGCTGCGGCTTCGTTAGTGGCCACCGGCGATCAACGTGGAGTTGAATACCTGCGCGAAGCTCTCACGGTTCTAAATCCGGTTACGAATCCATTGGAGACTGCCAACGCCTTATCTATTGAAGGAAGATTTCATCATCTGGCGGGCCGTCATAATCAGGCGATTCAGTTGCTGGAGCAAGCGGCAGCACTGGTCGAACCCGTCGCCGCCGCCGATGAAGTAAGCAGCTTCGCCGCCTCCATTATTTCTCAGATCTATGCATACACCGCCGGAGCCTACCAACACTCGGGACTCTTCGAGGATGCCGACCGCTGGGCACGTCGGGGTATAGAGTTTGGCGAAGCGCACAACGTGCTCATTGCGCAGGCACTCGGGTTTGAATTTCTGAGCGAAGATGCGATCAACCTGGGCGATCATCTGGCGGGAGTGAAATACGCGGAGCGCGAGATTGAGATCGCTGATAAGCTTCACTCGCGCGAGCGACGATCGTGGGCCCAGTTTGGCGTTGCAATGAATGCAATGGGTGCGGGCGATCCTGAGCGCGCGGAGCGAGAATTTCATGAAGGCATTGCGTTGGCCGAATCGATAGGCGAGAAGCGCGTGGGTTCGCTGATGAAAGGAAATCTTGCCACGCTGCAGGCGAACCAGGGACAACTGAAAGGCGATCAGTACCTCCTGGATAAAGGACTGCAAACCGCTCAGGAAAACTTAAAACAAGCAGAGTCTATAGGACTTTTCTATTCGCGAGCCGACGCTCGTCGCTGCCTGGCCCATGTCCGGTTCCGGCGCGGTGATCTCGACGAAGCCGAGCGCTTATGTGCTGAAACTCTGGAGCTGGTAGAAAAAACGGAGTCACGGATTATCCGCCTCTGGTTGGGACCACTTTACATCCAGGTGCTCTGGGCCCTCAGCGAGCGCGCAGGAACTGAAGCAGAACCCGAAAAGGCCGCCTCGCGAAGTGCCGAGGCTGCGAACCATCTCGCGCGTTACACAGAATTCGTCGCGGGCTGCCAATCACCGCGCTTCAAACGCGAAGCTGTGCGTCTGGCAGGATTGCTACAGAACTGATTACCC
>JBDUCF010000013.1:0-17293 GCA_040003545.1 Pyrinomonadaceae bacterium
TTCGGCTTTCATGGGCCTTCAGTTCTTGCCACAGGTCCTCAGAACTACTTTTCACAGTACCAGCGGCTAAGTATATCGGCGTATATCGGCAGTCGCACTTCTGCCCCAGGCAATCGGTAATTTCTCAAACGGAAACCCTCGATGACAAAAACCCTCTGGATATCCCTTTTCCTTCTGCTGGCTGCCGTTCCCTGCCTGGCCCAGAATCCCTATCAGTTCGACAACTTCGACACTCAGAACGGTGTGCGCATTCGCGTTGCGCCGGAAGGTACAAGGCCAAGGACTATTAAAGCCCGCTCGCTGGTTAAATTGACGCCGGCGCAGAACATCAACAGAGTTCGGCTCACCTCGCTTGCCTACCCGCAGCCCAGCTTCATCCCGGCGAGTGGCAGCAGCAATGTTCTGGACGGATTTACTACCGGGGACCTTCAGGTTGATAGCTTCATCGTGGATTCGGGAAAGCGCAACGGAGTCGATCCGGTGTTGCTTTACGCCATCATGCATCAGGAGTCGACCTTCAAGCCGCGCGCCACTTCACCTAAGGGCGCCCGGGGCCTGATGCAGCTTATGCCGCCTACCGCCCGACGGTTTGGCGTGACGAACATTTATGATCCACGGCAGAACATTGAGGGCGGAGCACGCTACATGAGTTTTCTGCTGAACTACTTTGGCGACGTGAGGCTGGCGTTAGCTGGATACAACGCAGGCGAGGGCGCAGTAGAAAAATATGGCCGGCAAGTACCGCCCTATCAAGAAACCCAGGAATATGTGCGCCGCATTTATCATCGGTATGAATTGATGTGCGATCCGCAAGCGCTGCATGCTGCGCGAAGGCTCACTCCGACCCAAGTGGCGTCTGTAGAATCAAAAGGGCCGGTGGCTCTCAGCATGTATGAGCGTTCGGTATTTGCCGTTCGGTTGCCGGATGGCAAGCTGCAGTTAGTCAGTCAATAGTAGTCTTTCAGCGAGGGTTTTTCAGCGAGGCGGATCTTGTAATCAAGGTCCGCCTCGCTTTCTGTTTCAGCCCGAGCGGGTATTTCGGTATGATGAACCCACTTGTCTACTTGCGCGCGCTTCGGCTCCCCTGGAGTGAACTTCTAAAACGATAAGCATGTCAGATTCAAGAAAGAAGCTGAACCAAGCCGGCGCGCGCCGCGTGCTGATCATTACTGACACAGCGAAAGCTGCGTTTCAAACGCAATTGACGGCAGCCGGGTATGAAACGCTGGCCACGACGAGCGGGAGGGCGATAGCTGCGATTGCCGACTTCGCTCCTGACCTTGTGATGATGGAAGTGCACACCGACGACGCCGCCCGAGAGAGCGTGCAGGTTAGCCTGGCGCGGCAACTTCGGGCCAGGGCGGCCACCTATGCGCTGCCAATCATCTTTGTGTTTGATGAGGACGGATCGGCCCTACGACAAACCTCATCAAACATCGGAGTCGATGACTACTTCTCTTTGACCACTCCTTATCTCGAAATGCTCGCCAGACTAGACGCGCTCTTCTGGCGCGTGGAAGCCGGGCGACGGGCCGCGACCGTGACGGGTGATCAACGACTGGAAATCGACAACTTTCTTCTGTTGCTTGATACCATCCGTGAACACATCGGCGCCGGACGGGAAGGATCGTTGGCGATTATTCATACCTCGAGTCACGCGAGGCAGCCATCTTCATCTAAGAAGTCCGCCGGCGACAATTATCTCAAAATGGTCATCGGGTTCTTCAAGCTTCAATTGCGGCGGCTTGACGCAGTCGCTTTTTATGGACCCGACGCGCTCATCGCTTACATGCCGGGCATGAACACGCAGGCTGCAGCTCATACTCTTTCCAGCTTGCGAGGCCAGTTTGCGCGGGAGTCCTCAGACAGCGATGTCACAATCGGCCTGGCATCTTTTCCGGCCGATGCCGCAGACCTCGAGAAGTTGCTTGAGCGCTGCGAAGTTGCGGCCCGAAGGGCGACCTCACAATCCGGCTACCAGGTTATGACCTTCAGCGAAACTGGTCCTCAGGAAGCGAGCGCTGAAATTTTACGCACCGCTGAGATGGCGACAAACCCCAGTTCATCTTCTTTGCCATCGGAGCATTTGGAGCTTCTTGTTTCAGAATTCGAAGCCGCGAAAGCGTCGACTGCACCAGTGATTGGATCAATCGACGGCTCTGCACCAGAACCGTCGGCGCTGACCCATTCGCTTGAAACGGGCGGCAGACATCAACCGAGCGACTCCAGCGTGCCGCGCCGCGTACTGCTGGCGGTATCGGACGCAGGGCGCATGGCGAAACTAAACTCGCTCCTGCGCTCGGCAGGTTACGAGGTGCGCGCAGCTTTCGATGGGGAACAGGCGCTAAACCTTCTGAGGATTGAACGGCCTCATTTGCTGATATTGGAGTCCGATTTGGATAAAATCAGCGGATTGGAAATGATGCGCCGCTTGCGGAAACAAGCCGGAGGCAAAATCGCGGCACCGGTAATCTTTCTGGTTCCATACACGGACGATACCGCCGGTCAGGAAGCGCGGGCACTTGGCGCGCGGGACGTTGTCTCAGTTCCTTATGATCCCGCCGAGTTAATGGCTAAAACCCGGCTGGCCGTAAACATCGAATGAGGTGAAGTGATGCACTGTACCAACTGCGGTTCCTCCATCCCTCCGGGAGTTCGCTTCTGCGCCACGTGCGGGGCGCCGGCTGCCGATCCGGAAGTAACGAGGATTGCGCGCGTGCAGTCAGGCGTCCCGCAGCAGGCTAACGAAGACGACGAGCTTGAACAGGTGGTCTTCACGACTCGGCCGACGCTGATTTTCGTCAAGCTCGGCTACGCTGCGGCGGTCATCGGCGCAATCCTGTTGACGGTGCTTCTGGCGATGATCCCCGGCGTCGAAGTTCCCTGGTACGTTTCACTGCCTCTTGCTTTATCGTTACTCCTGGTTCCTGCCTACTATCATCTGAAGCGGAACATGCTTCGCTATACCCTGACTGATTCCAAGATCGAGATCGATTACGGGCTGATTGCCAGGACGACTCGAAACATACCGTTAAGCAAAATCCAGGATGTCACCGTGTCGGCCAGCATCGTTCAGCGCCTTCTTGGTTTCGGCAACGTTGTGATTGATAACGCCAGCGAGATAGGCGGCACAACTGTTCTGAGGAACATCAACAGCCCGCGCCATTACGCCGACTTGCTTTTGCGCGAGCTGCGCCGTTGGCAATAACTTCTCTTTAAATGACTGGATGGGGAACATTCAAATAGGTTTGGGTTCTAAGACTAATACCTGTTAATCACTGAAAGGGTTGGCATTGCGATTTCTTCTTTCGATTATATGTTTGTTGGCGGCTGCTTCTGTTCTACCCGCGGCGCCTCCCGCACCGGCTGGCATGACCATCGATGCGGCAGCCAGGAGTTTGCCCGAGCAGATTGAGAAGTTCCGCGCTCGAGGACCGGCTGTCGTCCCCATTCATGGTCTCTTCGCAGATCATGATCCGGAAGATTTCGGCGCCATATCACATGCTGCCCGCACCTATGCTTCAGAAAACGGCAACGCGTTTTACGTCGACCTGGTCAAGACTCTTAGCGATTCGGGTGCGTATGCGCTCCTGAGCGCACAGCGGACAAGTTCAGAGGAGATCAAGCTCGGCGTTATCGGAACGGCATGTATTATCAGGCCAGAGGGTGCCCACTTTTTTAGAGGCACAACCTTTGTGATGGTCACCTCCACGGGTAAGCCCGGAGCGAGTCAAGACGATCTCCTCAACCTGGGACGAAGTCTGGCGCGAGGCCTGGATGCGTCAGACGACGACATTCCTGTCCTGCTAAAACATCTTCCGTACTGGCAAACGGCCCAGCCATGGGCCCACTACGCCGTAAGTTCCAATTCGCTAAAGCAGGATGTTCCCAATCAACCAATCATAAATGAAATGAGTTTTGAAGGTGGGACCGAAGCAGTAGCGGCCTACTACGGGCCGTCCTATCTGGTGATCGTAGAATTCACGACCCCGCAGCTTGCCGGCGACAATGACCGCCGGATTACGCCCAGGATTCAGGAACTTCGCGATGAGGGCCAGCCGGTACCTTCCGCTTATCGCCGCGTCGGCAACTATTCGGTTTTTGTCTTCAACGCTCCGGACGAAAAAACTGCGACGCAATTGATCGATCAGGTCAAGTATGAACAGGTAGTGCAGTGGTTGGGTGACGATCCCTACTGGTGGGAAAAGGCGCAGAAGATATACATGCGCACGACGGGAGGGGTGCTGATTGCAGTGCTGCAAAGCTCCGGCATTTCATTCCTGGTTTGTCTGACGGTTGGCGGGATCATCGGGGCGGTGCTCTTCAAGAGGCGTCGGACGCGTCAAGCCGCTGAGGGCTATTCTGATGCCGGTGGGATGGTGCGCCTTAATATTGATGAGCTAACAGAAGAGACTAACCGGCGGAAACTGCTGAGTCGTGGCGAGCCCTGAGGCCTCGCGAAGAACGAGTCGTAGCAAAAACAAGAACGCGGCGCGAGAAATTATCTCGGCCGCGTTCTTCCCCTGGTTCGTTCGGATATTAACTTTGTGGGCTGCCGGTCTTCCTGAGGAGGCTCCCCCAAGCCTCTGACAGGCGACAACCGGCAGCCCAGCAACGAATGCCCTTCGACCTATTCGCCGGCGACGACCCCGTTCCCCCGAAAGGATTGCCGCCTGCTCCTGTTAATGAGAGGACGCCTCCCCCAAAGCCTCCACTCATTTGGTCTCCGAGCCTGACCCGATTTACCCTTTGTACCCTTACTACGTTTAGCTGGACTCTCTTTAGCAACGATTGTGCCAATGCCTCCGTTTGCCTGGAAGAGGCCGGATTTTTCGGTTGCGTTTTAAGAAATTGGGCAAAGAGGGCGATCTCTTCGGTCGAGAAGCCTTGGATTCCAGGAGGCTACGAAGGAATTGTTGTAAATCTTCAATACAGTTTCTATTTCCCGCTGCACGAAAACCACTCGTTAGCTAATCACCATTATCTTCTGGAGGAATGGAGGCTAGAAGTTCTCAGGTCGGAACGGCCGGCCATAGAACTCCTGGTAGAGCCAGCCAAGCACGCGTACTTCCGCCGTGCATAAGGTTTCGAGCCAGCAGTTCATGAGAAAGTTTGTGCGGGCGTTTACGGCGGGAATCTTCATCGATTCAGTTACGATTGAAGCCGGCGCGGCCATGTCCAGCCGGTATGCTGCAGTGACGTCTTCCGTTGCTTTGGTCGCTTTGTCCAGGGCGTTCAAAAGCTGGCTTATCCATCCGTGTAACTCTTGTTCGGTGGCGTGCTCTGAGAGGGCTTGCAGAATCCCGATTGCCACCCGGTCTTCAGCCCGATTGAAAAGGAAGACCTTTTCACCGGTTCGACGGCTCTCTTCCTGTTTCCACTGAAAAACCTCTTCGACTTTTGGGTTCCTGACAATGGCCACACGCTGATCATAGTCGAGGAACCATTGGATTACGTCTGGCAATGAATCGACGTCAATGCCCCCAAGTCCATCTCGTCCCAGAGGTGGGCGATTAACGGTCGCGGCCTCGTTCGCATCTAATCCTGGCTGAGACATTCGGTTCTGAACTTACCCGGCATTCGAAGTACGTTCCAAATCAAAAGACGCCCGCACTTCGCCCACTACATCACCATGGCGGTTAGTTATGGGAAAGAATGCATAGGAAGCAACTGCTTCAAGAGACTCGTCCTTGAGCACTCCAAGCTGGCGCAGGGCTTCAATAACCACGGTCGGTCGAGCTCGGCGATCTTCGCCGTCTTCGATCTTCAATGCCAGCCCCAGGCCGTGCGGCCAATCCGGGCAGGGGAGAACGCCAACGGTATATACCCCCTCCGCTCCAACCTTTGAGATTAACCGACCCTTGGCGGCACGAATCATCTCCGTATCCAGGCGCTCAGTGGTTCCACCAACCATTTCCGGATGGCTGATCATGGCGCCGACAATTCGCCGGCATGCTTCCCGCGTTTCCTCATCGAAACTTACCGGAGGCGCAACCAGACGAGCATACATCCGCGCCATAGCCAGGACCGTTATTCCAAACACTGGAACTCCACACCCGTCGATGCCTACGGAAATGTCCTCGATCTTGACTTCGGAAAACTGGGCCACTGTCCGCCCGATTAGCAACTGCACGGGGCTGTCGGGTTGGTCGTAACTTTCCGTGGGCGCATTGAGGTGACGTGCCAGCGCCAGCATCCCGGCGTGTTTTCCGGAACAGTTATTTTGCAGCACATTCGGCTCGGTTCTGGTCTCGCGAAGCTGACGGGCCACCTCCTGGCTGAAAGGTTCGTGCGTGCCACACTTCAACGCGCTCTGATCAAGACCGATCTTACGCAACATCTCGCTTACCGCGGCCGTGTGAATCGGTTCGCCACTATGCGAACCGCACGCAACAGCGATTTCCTTTTCAATAAACCCGAAATGATCGGCGGCGCCGGAGGCAACCAGCGGCAAGGCCTGGTGGGGTTTGCAGGAAGAGCGAAGAAAAGTCAGTGTCTCTGGCGAGCCAAGCTTGGCCAGGACATTGCCATCCGGATCGACTGCAGCGATGTGCCCGCGATGGCGTGATTCAGTGATGGCGCCACGCCGGACTTCGACTAATGGCGCGGGCAGGGGAATGTCGTTGATCTGGTTCTTTGTCATCAGCCCAGGAAAATTCGTGTGCTGGATTGTACAGTGGCGAAGGCCCTCCCGCCAGGGGCCTGAGAACAGAACTATACCCAAAGAAAAAAGGCAAGAGTGAATCGGCAAATGCCTGTTTCACCCTCGCCTCGTTAGCTGGCTGTAATTGATTCTTTAGCTGCGGGCTTTCCGACGCAACGCTCTTCGCGCTGCCCCGTAGCTGAGCACAGTCAGCTTGACGCTGCGCTTGCCAAAGGTCATAGCCTCTCGTGCGCTTGCGGTCCAAATATCGATGTGACGCCCACGCACTGCGCCGCCGGTATCGGCGACCAGATACTCGCCGCTGTATGAGCCCGCGTCCAGACGTACACGGCTCCCAAGCGGCAGCAACGACGGGTCAGCGGCAATCAGTCCCCTGGCTACCATTTTTCCGCTGGCAGTGCGTCCGTGCAGGCAATAGGCCGTCGCCATATACTTTTGTATGGACGCTGCGGGTAGGGTCTTGATCGTCCCAGCAGTAGTCGAAGCTTCCGCTAGTTCAATCACCTTTTCGTTTAGGCTTGCGGCGGCCTTTGCGGATTCGGCAGTTGCGTTCAACCCCGTGGGCGCCGATGAGCCGGATGGGGAGGCCTTGCTGTGCTCGTGCTTTTGCACCTGCGTGGAAGGCCCCTGAAAAGGATTAGCCTCAGCGGTTAGGGGATTAGCGTAGGTAAGGAAGCTAACTGCGATAAAGGCTGCGGCGGTAACTACGCTTCCGCCATAGGGGAATTTAATCAAATCGGTTCTCCTGTCCGAGGTGGTTATCAGGCTTTCAGCGGCTCGGCGCGCGAGTCTGTTCTTTCCTAAGACTCGACCTCCGGCTCTAGGAGTCAAATGACAGTCAGCCGGAGTTGGGGGCTTGCATCCTTGATGCGGTGCGCTGAAAGAGCTGTTTGCGTTTAAAGGCTTACAAAACAAAAACAAGCGAACATGAACGTCCGCTTGTTAACATGGGGGAGGCTAGCACAGGCCCCTCAAGCTTGTCCAACAGCCGGGCCCGGAATCCCCCCGGTCCTCCAGCCCTTAAAGGGTCCGCCGTCCTGTCTGAAATTGATTCAGTTGGAAGAAACAGGCCTATAAATCGAGGAAATTTTCGACCACCCGACGACCATGAGGTTGCTGTTCGTCATATAGCTCCGGGTGAAATTGCACCCCGAAAAGGGGGCGCGAGGCGTGCTCCATAGCTTGAATCGGACAGGTTGCGTTCTTCGCGGTGCGGTGGAATCCGGGCGGGAGTTCCTTGATCTCGTCACAGTGGGAATGCCAGACATTAATCGAGTGCGGCAGACCACGGAAGATGCCGTTGGCATCTTGGTCTGTTAATTGAACCGGAAAAAAGCCCCGCTCGCGGAACGCACCCTGATAACCCTTGCCCGGCGCAGCTCTTTTCATCAGGCCAACAGCCGCGCCGTAGGCCAACGCGATTTGCTGGTGACCGCCGCAAACGCCCAGAATCGGTTGCTTCGCTTCGCGGATGACTTCAAAGGTCCCGTTGAGAGACTCCGGTTGATAATCCTCCCAGGGATGGCTTTGACCGCTGAGAATGATATGCGTTGGCCCGAGCTCCTTAACTCGCTGGAGGGAAACCTGGGGGAAGGGTTCCACAATAATCTCGAGACCAGGCCGGAAGCGCTCCAGCGCCGCTTTTAGCTCTCGCGGGCTGGTCCCCTGACCGTCAATTGTGTTGTCGACAAGGTAGATCATGGAACCGACTAGTTTAAGCAGGAGAACTTTCCGTTGAAGGCGCCAACATAAATTCGCCCATCAAGAATGGCAGGAGTGGCGTCGACGTTATCCCCGATTTTCAGTTCAGAGATCAACTTGCCGTCCGCAGCCGCCAGCATGTAGATCCAGCCAGCCTTGTCTCCAACAATGACGCGGCCATCAGCGACCGGCGACGTACCCCAGATAGCGGCGCGCGCAAGATGACTCCACACCAACTCGCCCTTGTCGCTCGTCAAAGAGTAGAAGTAACCGTTATTCGAACCGATGTAAACGCGGCCCTTCGATACGATGGGGCTGGACCAAAAGCCGGTCTTCTCTTTTGTTTTCACGTTAAGGCCGCCCTCGGCTTTGAACTTCCAAACCGGCTCCCCGCTGGCTTGCTGATAGGCCCGAACAGTACCGTCCTCCGCGGCGGTGTAAACAAGCCCCTCAACAACTGCCGGAGTGGAATTAGAATCAGCGCCAATGCTGGCTTTCCATATCACTGCACCGTCTGCTTGATTGAGGCAAAAAAGATCTCCCGCTTCGGTGTCCACGAAGATCTTGCCGTCAAGGATCGTCGAGCCACCTTCGACTGATCCCCCGAGGGCAGTCTTGTAAATGAGCGCGCCATCCTTAAGATCCAGGCAGTAATAGAAATGATCTTCACCGCCAATGTACACTCGGCCGTCCACGATTGCCGGTGAGGAGTCGGTTTCAAAGCCGGTCTGGTATTTCCAAACCAATGTGCCATCATTGGCGTTCAGGCAGTAGACATAATGATCGAGGTTGCCGATAACGAGCCGGTCGCCAACCACCGCAGGCGATGACTTGGCGCTGTCGCTGGTTTTATAACTCCAGATGACGCTGCCATCTTTTTTGTCGAGACAATACACGCGGCTGTCAGCGGACCCGAAGTAAACCCTATCGCCGACGACGGCCGCCTGGCCCGGCCACCCCGATCCGGCCCATCGATCTTTGTGAAAACGTCCGCTGCTTGACCACTGCGTCTTGAAGTCCCACACGACCTTCAGAGCCTTGTCCGACCAGGGGCCGTTGCCGTAGAAGTTTCGAGCGGGATTTCCCAGCCACATGGGAACACTGGGGGGCGCGGCTTTTACAGGCTTCGTCTCAGCCTGGGTCTCTTTGACCACCGCGCCACCGCAGCCGCTGAAAACGGCCGAAGCCAGCATCAGACCAAAAAGAGCTAACTCCCTTGGGAACCAGGTACGCTGCTGATTGAGGTCGGATTTGGCGGGGGAAAGAGTTTTCATGGGGGAGTAAATCTGGAGCAACGGGCTAGCGGCCGGTGGACTGTAATGCAGGCTCTTATCCAGCAAAAGCACTCAAACAAGGGCGGTGCACCCTACAAGATACATCGGCTACTCGTTGTAGTTCAAATAACCAAATTGCGAGAAGGATAATTGCAGCAGTTCAGCCTGCCATCCATTCGCCGCTGTAAACGATGTCCGCACGGCCTGTCAGAACAACTTCATTATCATCCCGCCACCCAATATCTATTTCACCGCCAGGCATGGAAGCCCTGACCCGTTTGCCAGTCCGGCCCGTCATGGCCGAGGCCACCACTGAAGCGCACGAACAGGTGCCGGAAGCAGTCGTCTCGCCCACGCCGCGCTCCCAAAACCGCAACTCGATGTGTTCGCGATCCTGAACGCGGACAAAGTTGACATTCGTGCGTTCGGGAAACTGTTTATGACTTTCGATTGCGCGCCCGATGCTTCGCCAGTCGAGGCCGGCGAAATCATCGACAAAGATGCAGCAATTCGGATTGCCCATCTGCAGCGCTGTTACTTTGTAGGTTTTGTCGCCAACGTCCAAGGGGTAATCGATGACACGTTCCAGTGGCTGGCCTGTCGTCATCGGTATGGAAGCGCTATCGAAACGCGGCTGGCCCAGTTCAGATTCGAATACAAAGGAGCCATTGCCTAAACGCTCGCGAAGGCGATAAAGCTTGATACCCGAACGAGTCTGCAATCGTAGCTCTTCGCGCGACCAAAGTTTTCCGTAATGGAGATATGCGGCGGCGCAACGTGTTCCATTCCCGGAAAGATTTGCCTCGCTGCCATCCGCGTTGAATATCCGGACTACAAAATCAGCGCTCGCCTCTGTTGCCGGCGCCACCACGTCGATACCATCTGCGCCGGCGCCGTAATGGCGATCGCAAACGCGGCGAGCAAACTCATTAAGGTCACCGACGGCAGAAAGGTGCGCAGCCGCAAAGACGATGTAATCGTTGCCAAAGCCGTGAAACTTGGTGAAGCTGATCGGCATTGAATCAGGCACTGGCTTTATTCGGGTCGCCGAATACCTTACGGAAGCGTTTGGTCAGCACTGGCTCGATGCCAAGCAAACGTTCGTACACGGTGAGTTGGCCGCGATGATACATTTCGTGCGCAATGGCAAAACCCAGGAAATCGAGTTTAGCCATTTGCTGGCCATCAAAGCGGTTCATATCGTTCTGTAGTTCCCTGGCGGCCGCGCGCAGGCTAGTCTCGCTCTCTTCCATTGTAGTGCGAAGCAGATCGATCAAACTTTGTTTGTCTTCAATCTCGCTGACGCCCGGCGCGTAAGTCTTAATTTGATCGACAAATGATTGCCGTAACAGATTCGTGTCCGGCCGGCAAACTTCGCCAATGAGCATCTTCTGTGACTGCACGATGTGCTGTAGCACGCCGGCAATTGAGCGCGTGTCCGGCGCTGCCTGAAAGGCGAATTTTTCGGCCGGCACACTTTCCATTTCATCAATCAGACCGGCGCGCACTTCTTTCCAGCTAGCTATCAGACTCTCAAGTGACATGAGTTTGCTCCCCGGGTTTTTGTGGTCTCGTCGTAATAGCTCGTCAGCCCTCCCTGACGGTCGGGCTTCTGGCTATTGGGATCTGCCGGCGAACGATGCCAGCAGAACGGCAATCGCATCGATGGAGTCTTTGCGCACCGCGTTCGCGTCGGCATAGTTGTTTAGCATCATAGAGAAAACCAGATGCTCCCCCGCAGCGCTGGTGACATAACCGGACAGTGAAGCCACCGAACTAAGGGTGCCGGTCTTGGCTCGCAGGTTTCCCGCTGCCGGGGTGCCTTTCATTCGACTTCTCAGCGTGCCGTCCACGCCGGCGATTGGCAAAGCATCACGAAAGACGTCGGCGTAGCGATGGCGGCTCATGTACCTTAGCAACTGCAAAGAGGCGCTGGCCATCACCATATCGTTTCGCGACAAGCCGGAGCCATCGCTCAGGACAATCTCATCGGCGTTGACGCTTGCTTGCCGCAGAAAACTTTTGACACTTTCCAGACCGGCTTGCTCGTTCGTTTGCCTGGGATTCGTTCCGGCCACCTTGCCGACCGTCCGCAGAATAATTTCTGTGTATAAGTTCTGGCTCGGCTTTAAAGTTTGCGCCGCAATGACACTTAAAGGCGGCGATTGCATGTTTGTGATCTCGACCAGCGGACCAGGCGAGGAGTCCTGCTTAATGCTCGCAACGTTCGGAGGGATTAGGTTTTGGGCGGTAACGACGCTGGAGCTCGAACGTGCGTCTACCGTGCGTATCCGTCCGGCAACGGTCACGCCGCGTTGCTGGAGCGAGGCCCGCAACATGGAAACAAAGACCAGAGCAGGATCGGGAACGGCCACGCCTCCGGTGTACCCGTTATCATCGAGAGGCAGGCTGCCGCTGATTTCCAAAACGTTTTCGCCCGGGGCGCGATATACGGATAGTTCGCTTTTGGATCCGGCGGCTGAAGTCATGGTGCGATTTGTAATGGATACAAAAGGCGCCGGGGGCCCGGTGGTTATCAGGCATGGCGCGCCAACTCTCGCACCAGGCTTCACAGACAGATCCAGCGAATTGTCGTTGATGGTAAGGGCGCTGACTTCCGCGCCGTACCACCACTGCAAATCTTCCCACTCCCAGCCACTGCCAAGTGGAGGTCCCGTGAAATAGCTTTCGTCACCAACGAGGTCGCCTTTGACTCGCTTCACTCCGGCGGCCGCAATCCGATCCGCAAGGTCATTAATGCCCTTGAAGTAATCGCCGTTATTGAAGCGCGCCGCGATTGAAGGATCGCCTCGTCCGTAAATGATCAGGTCGCCTTTGATCGTTCCGGTTTTATCCGGCTTGTCCAGCGCATAAACAGAAGTTACAAAGCGATAGTCCGGCGTTAGCCGATCGAGTGCCGTGGCCACCGTGTAAATTTTCATATTTGAGGCGGGCCGCAGCAGCTTGTCCTCATTCTCCGCAAACAACGTACGCCCGGTATCCAGCGATACAACCTTGACGGCGAAGATTCCGGGGGCCAGATCAGGCTGTTGCATCACTTGCTCAATACGCGACTGTAATTCCGTTAGCGTCCTGGGCGCGTTAATCGCCACCGGCGCAGTGGCTGGAGCAGGGACGAGAGCCGGGGTCGGTGATGCAGTGGGCGATGGATTGGGCGAAGCAATGGCTGTGCGCCGCTCGCGTTGCTGTGGTTCAAGTGATGGGCGTTGGGCAAGCGCCGGAGAGAGAGCGGCGGTAGTCAGCGCCAGGAAAAGAAGCAGAAACAAGCTACGCGACTGTAGTTTATGGATTTGTATCATTGCAGTTGAATTCCGTTACCTTGGAGACCCGAGTTAGCGCGCACCCTCTTCGCCAATCGTATAGAGTGAAACTGAGCTCGAAAGCCCGAGGCCCGACAACCTTCCGGCCATAATCACGATCATTTCCCCCTGCCTTACGATGCCGGCCTCGAGCAAAACCCGCACTCCGCCGCGCAACATCTCTTCGGTGCTTTCGTGGGGTGAATTTATTAGCGGCTCTACGCCCCAGATTAGCGCCAGTTCGTTTAGCACGTCCCAGGAGGGCGTGAGGGCAACGATGCGTTGGGCGGGACGTAACGCTGACAGGCGGCGAGCCATCAGTCCCGATTCCGTAAAGACGGCGGTTGTCTTCGTACCCATCTCGTTTGCCGCGAAAGCCGCAGCCTCGCAAAGCGCTCGACTGACACGACCAGACTGTTTGCCAATCAGTTTGGTGATGTCTACCGGATCGCTGTCTCGCCCGGTTTCTGCTGAATAAATAATACGCGCCATGGTGGCCACCGCTGCCACCGCATAGTTGCCGGTCGCAGTCTCATTTGAGAGCATGACGCAATCAGAACCGTCCCAGACGGCGTTAGCTACATCCGAAGCCTCCGCGCGCGTGGGCCGCGGATTCGCGATCATCGATTGCAACATCTGGGTCGCAGTGATCACCAGCTTGCCGGCCGCGTTGGTCCGGGAGATGATCCGCTTTTGATAAACCGGAACCAGTTCGACGCTGGTCTCCACACCCAAATCGCCGCGGGCGACCATGATGCCGTCGGCGGCGGCGATAATATCGTCTAGATGATCAATGGCTTCGGCCTTTTCAATTTTTGCGATCAGGGGGCACGTTCCGCCCGCTTCTCTTATTAGAGACTTTGCTTCCGCGCAATCCTCAGCGCGGCGGACAAACGATAGGGCGATGTAATCAGCGTGCTGCCGCACCGCCCAGGCGAGATCGTCCCGGTCTTTATCCGTAAGTGAAGGGATAGGCAAACTGACGCCCGGCAGATTAATGCCTTTGCGTTCGCCAAGCAGTCCGCCGTTAATCACCCGGCAAATAACATCGGTTGCGGTGGTTGACTCAACCACCAACTCGATCGCGCCATCGTCCAGAAGCAGACGGGCGCCGGGCTTTACGTCCCGTGCTATGCCGGCATAGTTGGTTGAAACCTCCTGACTGTTACCTTCAACCTGCCGGGTAGTGATAATGAACTGCGAATTTGTTTCCAGGGTTACCGGCTGGCCGCCTTTGAGTCCGGCGGTGCGAATTTTCGGGCCCGAAAGATCGACCAGCACCGCCAGGGGGCGCCTCATGGTCTCAGCAGCCTGACGTGCCGCGCGAATGTCTTCCGCCTTTTCCTCCTGGGTGCCATGCGACATATTAATCCGCACGCCGTTGGCTCCGGCGGCCAGCATTGCTTCCAAAACTCCCGGCTCGCGCGTTGCCGGTCCCAGCGTCGCCAGTATCTTTGCTTGTCTCAAAAAAGATTCCCTCAATAGCTTTTCGTTGTGAAATCGGATAAGCGCGGCACAAGGGCCGGAACGCTTCGCGCATAGGCTTCGAACTCCGGCCCAAAACCTTCACGCAATAACTTTTCTTCGCTAAGAATTCGCAACCATGTGCCAATGGCAAACACGAGCACCGCGCCGATCAAAGCGGGCCACTGGCTAATCGCCAAACCGGTCGCTAACAGTATTCCGAACATTGCGGTGTAAATCGGATTCCTGACAAAGCGGTAAGGCCCTGCCGTAATCAGCTTGTGACCTTCGACCAACCGCGCCGTAACGCTCCATTCTTTTCCCAGCGTGTGCACGGCCGTCGCCAGAAGCCAGATGGAGACGACTGCGATGACAATCGTCGAGACGGCAATAGCGATCTCTATCGCCAGAATGACCCTGAATGGGGGCGTAAACGACTGACGGTGCACTGCCCAAACTATCGCGTATGCGAGTCCTTGCAAAGCCAGGCCAAACAACGACCTACTTTCGCGCTTAATTTCCGGGGCCGCGAACGGTTTCTTGCGAAACAGAAAGATGCCGGCAAAGGTGAACCAGCAGAGCATTACCGCCACAAAGACGATGGTGGGCAGAAAAGCGAGACGCAATATCATAATCGGGCCGGGAAGATTTCCACCTGTTTCATAGTGAATTGGATCCTTATTAATCTGATCCAGGCCCCAGCGCGGACTGAACTACACGCTCGAGCTCCGCCGGTATCGTTTCATCGTAACCGATAAACCTCTTTGCCAGATGTCCCCGCCGGTCAAAAACAAGAGCCTGGGGAATACTGTCGTTATCTGACAGATACGCTTCAGTGAATTCAGCATCGGGAAATCCGAGCGGATACTGAATTCCGAATTCCTGTGCGAACCCGGCCACCTCGTCCCGGTCGTCAGGCCCACCTACGTTCAGCCCGACGACTTGAAAACCCTGCGGGGCATAACGTTTATGCAATGCCACGAGGTGAGGCGTCTCTTCGCGGCAGGGCGCGCACCATGTAGCGTAAAAATCCAACACCACCACCTGGCCCAGGTAATCGGCCAGTTTCATCCGCCGCGCGCCGGACGTAGTCCAGCCGTAACTGCTATTACCCAGGCTTTTACCCTCGCCGCCCGCGCCGGTGTCGGCTGGCTTTGGATTCAAAGCTGATGGCGACGGCGAGCTGGTGGTAGCAATTGCCGGGGTGGTATTCGCCCGCCTGCTATTGCAAGCAACGAGAGTTAACAAACAGAGTGTGACAACCGCCAGCAACAGACCTGCTGTTGATAACCGGCGTCCCTGCCAATAAACGCAAGACAGCCACAGAAGCTTTCGATGTTCGGTCATGATCGTGTCTGGAATATTCTATACGACGCGTAGTGATGGCAAAAGGTAAGCCGGAAACAGGATTGTGCCAGGTCAGGCTTGGTTCAGCGCGACGGCTCGTCGTCAGGTACGGTGGAGCTGGAGGGCTCGTCCCTGTCCACGTGCGCGTCGGAGGGCGGGCCAGGCACGCGGAACTCTTCGTTGGCCCAGCGGCCAAAATCGATCAGCCGGCAGCGTTCGGAACAGAAGGGACGCGTCGGATTGTCATTCCATTCGGTAGGCTTGCCGCAGGTCGGACATTTCATAAGCGGGAATAGAATGGAGTGAATGGCAAAGAAGCAGCGTCAGAGTCTGCGGTAAACGGTAGTGTCTGGTTAGGTCGCAAACTAACAGCTTGCGTTACATACCAGTCAGCATTAAAGACTCGCGGCGCTTGACGAGAATTTTGCGCTTAACGAAATCGATGGTACCTGCACGACGCATGGCGTTCAAGCGCACAGTCACGCTCTCGCGAGTTGAACCGAGCAGCGAAGCTATCTCGCGATGAGGCAGCGGAAGGTCAATCAGCACCCCGTCGCTTTCGCGGATACCGTATCGATCGGAAAACTCGGCCAGCAATTTACCCAGGCGTGCGGGAATTGCGTCCAGCGCAAAGTCGGCAATACGACGCTCCGCCTGCTCGCGTCGTTGACCGATCAGCCGGAAGGTGTAATCATAAAGTTCACGATCCTCCAACATTGCGTCGCGAAAATCCCCCACAGGAAATTTGAGCAAGCGAGAACTTTCGTAAGCCATAGCACAGTTCTCGCGGGTTCCGGTCTGGGAATATAGGGCCGATTCCCCAAAGAGAACGCCGCTTGAGAGGATGTCGATGACGGCTTCGCGGGTAGAGCCATTTTCATGGCGGAAAAGTTTTATGCGGCCGCTGGCGATTGCGTAAAGACAAGCCGCCTCGTCGCCCGCGCGATAGACGGTGCGGCGGGGACGGAAATCGATTACGGTCGATCCAGCAGCCAGCCTGAGACTTGATGGTTCATCCAGACGAGCGCCGAATTCCCACTGGGAGATCAGATTGGCTCGATCGCTGATTGAGAAATCACAGTCACGTTTTTTCTGCATGGCACTTAATGCCCCTGTCTGTCCCGACGCCCGGGACGAAGGAATTAGGCTTCTCAGTAGGCCACCGGCGCTACTGTTGATACGAATCCCTGGCTCGAAGATTTAGAAATCGTCGGACGATCGACGATCTTGTTGGTGGTATCCGCGCATCCAAGCAAGGAGGATTCGGGTTACTTTCAGGCCCTTGAGTCTTCTGTTTCTGGTCGGATTCGATGAGGCTAGGGCTTTTCAAGCGAACGCGAACAACAACGGAAGAATCGCACTCTAACACGGGGCAAAAGAGCACGCAAGATTTATCTTTGGGATCAAAATGCTGATTTTATGAGTGGCAAACCGCACGTTCTTGTCGTTGATGACGACCCCGATAAGCGCATACTGTTGCAAGTAGCTTTGCAGATGGCTGGCTATGACGTTCAGACAGCGCA
>JBDUCF010000230.1:0-5089 GCA_040003545.1 Pyrinomonadaceae bacterium
GGGGGCTGCCATTTGGTCGAGGCGAACTGTTTCTACCTGGGTTTTAAAATTAGCGGTGGAAGCTACGGTTGGGTTTGGATACGTTCCTGCTAGATCTCCGCCAGCTGCTCCACTGGGCGTCCGGGCATCACTCAGTCTTGGGTCATTATCTCCAACAAAAATAGGGATAGTCGGGGAAGCAGGTGCTACTGAAACTCGTCCGATTCCTTTAACGCCTGTAGTTGAATCGGGGCTGCCAGCAATCGCCAGAGCGTCAGCATTGATCCGGAGTATGACACTCCCAGTGTGCTTCGCAGCTATGGCGCCGCGCATACCGAACGTTATGGAGAAGAAAAATTCGACCACTGGGAATTCGCGGCCGGCACTGGGGCCCAGGTAAAAAGCATCGCGCAATTTTTCGGCATGCGCTATTTCCACGACACTGAATCCGGCCAGGACCAGATCATTCACAGTCTGCGCACCGCGGTTATCGGCCCGGACGGCAAACTGGTAAAGCTGTACCGGGGCAATGAGTGGAAACCGGCGCAGATTGTTGAAGATCTGAGGGCCTTATCCGGGCCGCCGAAACCCTGAAAACTTTTCTTCGCTGGAGGATCAAACCAGCAAAATTGTTGTATAGTCTGCGCCACAAATAGTTCTCAGAACAATCAGGCATAGGGGGGAAAGCATGGCAACGAAGAAGAAAGCAGCAGGAACAAAGAAGAGCTCCAAGGCCAAGTCGACATCAAAGAAGGCGGCAAAGAAAGCGTCAAAGAAAGCAGCAAAGAAGGCCTCGGAGTCCAAGAAGTCCACTGCGCGCGCCACTACCAGGAAGGTCGCGAAGAAACTTATCAAGAAAGGTACAGCCTCCGGCCTCATGAAGAAGGCCAAGAAAGTCGTGAAAAGGGTCATGGTCGGCGCGGCGATTGGGGCAGCTACCGGAGCAGTACAGGGTGCTGTCGAAGCAGGCAGTGAAGCCACGGGAATCGGTGACGACAAAGGCGGGTCGAAAAGCCAATAAATACAAAAGCAGTTCGCGAAAACACCAGAGGAACGGCCCGACGGGGCGCCTCTAATCACGCAGGAAGGCCGCAGCTTTACAGCTGCGGCCTTCCTGCTTCAAGACTTCGCGCACGGTGTACCAGGGGCAACGCTTAATCTGCGTGACGTACCATTAATTCCTCTGTGGATATAGCTCCCTCGCGAACCAGACGAAACCCGGCCCCGCTGACATCGACAACGCTCGAGGGTTGATCAGTCCGCGATTGCCCACCGTCGATAATCAAATCAATTCCTGAAGGAAAATAATCGATCACTTCTTGTGCGTTCCTGGCAGGATTTAACCGCGACGGGTTTGCACTGGTAGCGGTCAACGCCCCACCGCACCCGCGCACCAGATTCCTGACATCTTCATCATTGGGAAGACGAATCCCCACTGTTCGCGTTCCAGCAGTAATCTCTGCAGGCACCTGCGGATGCGCGGTGCCGATTAGCGTCAGAGGTCCGGGCCAGAAACGCTCGGCCAGCCGGTCAAAGTCTTTCGAAGGTCTTTCAATGAAACGCTCGACCTGATCGCGATGGCTAATCACGAGCAGGATTGGCTTCGAGTCTTCCCTGCCCTTTAGTTCCTTAATGCGGCGCACAGCGGCAGCGTCGCATGGATTAGCGCCGAGACCGTAGAAGGTGTCGGTGCGAAAGGCAATCACGCCACCACGCGCGACGATGGCGGCTGCACGTTTCATCGTTTGTTGCGACGATTTGAGAATCACATGTTCCCGGCTTTGCCGCCTGATGTGCGGAAAGGCTTCGCCTTCAGGGACCAGCTCCCTTCCTCCGAGTTTTGGAGACCCTCAACCAACTTTCACGGCATAGCCTAATCCATCTCCGACGGAAAGCACTTCTGCTTTCAACTGGGGATGATTTATGAAGTACTGGTTGAATTCGCGTAACGCCTCTGTCGAGCTCTTCTGATTGGGCGCCTGAATCTCGCCGGCAACCTGGCCGCCCCACAACAGATTGTCCACGATTACTACGCCGTCCGCGCGCAGCTTGGGCAACGCCAGATCGAGATAACCTTTGTATTCCTCTTTCAAGGCATCGATGAAGAGCAAATCGAAAGTGTCAGTCAAACGCGGAATAACTTCCAGCGCCCGCCCTCGCTCAATGCGCACACGATCGCGCAAGCCCGCCCGGGTCAGATAGTCTTCAGAAAGGCGAATCATTTCTTCATCAGGCTCAATCGTCACCACCGTGGGGACGACGGACGCCAGATGCACCACGGAGTATCCAATCGCCATGCCGATTTCCAGCGCCCTTTGCGCGCCGATGGCCCGGGCAGTTATCTCAAGAAAGCGGGCCACTTCACGATCGGCGATCGGCACGCGGTGCTCGGCGGCATATCTTTCCATCTCCGCCAATAGTCCTCTGCTGGGGGGCAGAAGCCGATCCAGATACTCAGCTTGTTCGCGATGAATGATCGCATCGATACTTGCTTTCATAGATCCCGTCCTGTCGAATTGGTTTTGTGACTGGACGAGTCTAGCCGCACAGATGAGGTTGTGCCAAGAAGGGATGTACTGAGTCCGCGTAGCGGACGGGGCCGTAGCCCGACCGTGAGGGAGGGCGGGTGCGACGGAGGTTGTGCAGCAGACGCCCTCCCTTACGGTCGGGCTACTGCCCCGCGTTCCGCGGCAACCTGGCTCGACTTGCGCAACTGCGGCGAGCCAATCACGCTCCACAGATAGTCTGCGCGAACATAGGCGGGCAAGTCGCGCAGCGTGCTCATCAGAAACCCTGTGCTTTGCTCGCGACCGAGGCTGCCGTGCGTTGACTGGAGCATCGCAAAGACGTCCAGAAATGCGCTGCCTGAGTAATAACCATCCTCCAGGTTAACAACTACGCTGGCGCGGTTTCGCACATGATTGGTCGCAGCCTCGAATACACGACGCACGGCATCAGGGCGCGGGGCATCGTTGGTTGCCGCAAACCAATCAGTCGCGGAGATGAACCCCCCGGCGTCCAACTTGCCCTGCGCGGCCAGTTGTAACAACACCGTCCCTATTCCAAGTGGATCACCATCGTCACTGCGATAACGAAATCGATCGCCTTGCTTTTCTATAATTGCCCCGCCACTGTGCCCAGCCACATGCACTACGCCATTGTGTTCGTAAGCCGCGAAGTCTACGCCCCGAACATTGGCCACCGCGTCGGCCACGCGCTTCTCGCTCTCCTCTGTAGTGAAGAGCATCGCGCACCCGACCAGTCCGTACTGCGGGAAGACTACGCTCTTATCATCCCTAACATGGTTCTCGATCCGCAGGCCGGCCCGCCGGATTGGATCCTTCAACGACACCCGCCGGTAACCCGTAAAGTGATTGCCATGGTCGGAAAAGATTGTTACCTGGACCTCGCCGTTCGACTCGACCATAATATTGGTCAAGGTGTCATCGAGCTGGCCCAGGAAGTTGCGCAGCATCCGTTCGCCGCCAAGATGGGCCAGCGAGTCAGTCGATCCAATATAGGCAAAGAAAACCGGCGCGCGCGATGAACGAAACTTTTGCTTCATCCGCACGATGTCTGACCATGCTTCGACGTAGGTGCTCACCGGCGGCAGCGCGTAGCCCAGCCCGCTCTTGATCGCCGAGGGATGGTAATCAAACAGCTCCCGGAAAGTGCCATGAATGAACGAGCCACCTTTGAACCGGTCCACCAGTCCGCCACGCATCGCATTCCTTTCGGTATCGAAATAACTATCTTCATAACCGGCGGCGGCGTGGGCCCCGGCAGGCTCCAGAATTTCCGACAGCGATAGATTAGTCAGGCTGGGAAACGGGGCAATCATTCGCGAAGGGGGCGCGAATGAACGGAATCGTCCCTGGGCCCGCATCTTCTCGATCGTGGAGAAGCCGACGCCATCAACGCAAACGATCAAATGTCGTGACGATGAATTGCCCGCCTCCTGCGCCAACGCCAATGGCGCCTGCGCGAACGCGTTGGACATCGACGACTGGGGGCAGCAGGTTGGTGCCGCGGCCATCAAACAAGCTGCAATACTTTTCATAGGCTTCCGACTCAACCACATTGGTCAGACCTCCGGAGGTTGCGTTGGCAAGGCTTGTACCAGTTCGTAATTGCGAGTTCTCGCTGCTATTGAAGTCTGTCGGGAAGGAGTCCCGTAGGGACGAAACGTTTATAGGTACGAATCGTTCCCTTACAACCCCCAGCCCATTTATGGGCGAAAGGTATGGACATTTCGCTCCTAACGGAGCTTTGAGATTGATTTATGTCTCGTAGTTTCTATAAACATCTCGCCGCTACGCGGTTTTCTGCGGGACTAGAGTTTGCACGTCTAAGTCCAGGCAGGATGAAGATCCTATTCAGTTGTCGGAATTATCCTGCGTCTCGGAGGACACGGAGACGTAGCGGCGGCCGAGGCCCAGTTCGCGGAGTTTGTGTTGGAGCGATTGCCGGTGCATGCCCAGCACGGCGGCGGCGCGGGTTACGTTGCCGCCTGCTTCATCAAGGCATCGGGCAATGTAGCGGCGCTCGAATTCGCGTCGATCGTTGCGGAAGTCAGCCGTGAAAGGAACGGCCAGGGCGCCATCTTCGCCGCCTGCGGCAACGCGGGGTGGCAAGTCAATATCAATCTCCGGCGCTTCTTCCGCCATCTCCGGCAGGTCAAGCGCATCCAGCTCATCACCCTCGGACATGATGGCTGCGCGATCGATAGTGTTGCGCAACTCACGCACGTTGCCCGGCCAGTCATATTCGACCAGACGGCGCAACGCACCGTGCGCGATTGGCCGCTCACGCAGGCCATAGTGCTCCGCCGCCTGGCGCGCGAACGCTTCAGCAAGCTGGGGAATGTCTTCACGTCGATCGCGCAAGGGTGCCAGTTCGATCGTGACTACCTGAAGACGATAGAAAAGATCGGCGCGAAAGTTACCTGCCGCAATCTCCTGTTCCAGCGGCCGGTGGGTCGCACTGACGATGCGCACGTTCACCGGAATTGAGTCATCACCGCCCAATCGTTCGATCCGTCGCTCCTCCAGCGCGCGCAGAAGCTTTGCCTGCACGTTCGCGCTCATGTCGCCGATCTCGTCCAGGAAAA
>JBDUCF010000231.1:0-5078 GCA_040003545.1 Pyrinomonadaceae bacterium
TTGAACACCCCACACTCCAAAAAACAGCAACAGCAGCGAGGCTTTCACAATGAATGCGCTTGCGCTGCTACTTGAAGTTTTAGCTGCCTGTGGGTTTAGAACGTTCAATGAAATCTTTCCGGTGACTTCTTTACGTTGTGCGGATCAAAACTAATTGCCAATGGGTTTTGATTTGTCGAACGTGGGGGACTGGTCATTGCCGGCTCCTACAAATCCATCCTTGGCGGTACCGAAGAGATCGAAGAGGTTCGACAGTTTTGAAGTAATTGTGAAATAGAAGCCACGCCGCGCCCCGATTGGAGTGCTGCCCGCAGGTTCGGTCGCCATAGCAAAGTTATAGCCAACTCCCAGACGCAAATCCGGCAAAGCCCACCAGCCCAGTTCAGTGCCGTAGGAAGAGCGCTGCGTATTTGAAGACGGCTGAATCATGAGCCGCATTTCCCCCGCCCAATCAAACTGGCGTGTCAGCCGATACTGCGCGCGGGCCTGCGTTAGATAAGTCAAGGTCGATACAAAAGGCAGGTTCGCTTGTCCATTGGCGGTGAATCGTAGCGCGACTCGCCCGTAAAGCTCCAGCCTTTTTGTAGCTTGAAAATAACCGTCACTCGACAATGAGTCACTGCGGTCGCGTGTTTGGGGCGAGGCCAATCCGCTGGCGCCATCCTGAACCAGCGAACGATGATTGAAACTAAAGAGTAGTCCCATGCGATCTGAAGTGATCGGCCGAATCGCCAGGGCTGCCATCCCTTCCATGGATGAACCGTTATGGCCTTGAAACCCGGTGCGCGACCACTGGAAGCGCGAAAGGGCGGTAATGCCTTCGCTGATGCGCCCTGCCGCGCCCAGAGCGATGCTCTGGCCCATGCCGGCGCGATCGCGGAACTGGTACCGGGCTGAAGCACGAAACTGGTCATTCGGTTGCCAGCCCAGGCCAACCGTCGCGCTATTGAAGCTCTGGCCATTACCCGCGAGATGAAAGCCGCGCTCAAAGCCCAGCTCGAGCGAAAGCTGTTTCGTCATAGGCAAGCGATTCTGCAAACCAATAACAGCAAAGCTGTCGGTTCCATTAATTCCGTTCTCAAGTTGATAACGGCCCACCATCGAAGTGAACTTGCCCACCCGGGTTTCCACTCCGAACGCTGTTTCATAACGAGCTCCGGTTGAAGTAAACCCTCCTCCGGTTCGCGAAAAATCTGCGATAGGCGTAATCGCCGCTGAGGCCATACGCTGCGTCATAAACACTTTAGCCCACTTGTTGACTTGATAGGTGGCCGCAAGTGTCGTCTGGTCCGGGTAGGTTGGATCAGCATCGCCTAAGTTCTGTTCGCGCTTGACCGCAAACTGTAGTTTATCCGTTAACTTCACATCGGCAGAGGCGGTAATAAGATTCGAGTCGGTGGTGCGCCCTGAGACGTCATCGGTGAAATTGCGGTGATCAAAACCCAGATGAAGGCGGATGCGCTCGTGGACTATCTGGTCCCAACCAGCGGAGAATGTCAGCCGATGATTATCGACGATCTCCGTGTGATTGCGCTCATCCGTAATGCCCAGGTGCAGCATTGAGGACTTGCGCGGTTTCAAATCAATTGCAACTTCGCCGCGACGTGAACCCGGAGTAACAGTGGCTCCAAACGGATTGAAAAAGCCCGCTGAAGCATAAGAATATCGCGCGCGCACCACGCCTTGATAAAAGGGCAGGGGCTGATTGAGCTCCAGTTGATAGGCTGAGCCGTTATGCTGATTGTCACCGGACTCGAAGGAGTTTCCGGTTCCCATAATCTCGCCCTGGCTACGCGCAAAAGCGAAGCGAAGCTTTCCTTTGCGTGGCAAGGCCTTTTCGCCATCGATGCCAGCCAAAATGAAAGAGCCTGAATCCTGACGTTGCATCACACCCGCGAAACCCAACTGCAACCCCAGTCCGGTGAAATTCTTTTTCACGCGGGCGGTATACATCGCGCTGGAAAGTGAGTCGGCGCGGTGTTCGTATGTGACCACCAACTGCGTCAGGTTCAGCGCGAAGTCGAAGGCTGAAATATACCGCAGGAAGAAAAGGTCGCCAGTCACGGGATCCAGGTTGTAATCAACCGAGCGGGCGAGAACTTCGCGCGAGAGGATGACTTCGGGATTGCGTCGATCACGCACCTCGAGCGTAACATTTTCAGAGCCCGGCAATATTTCTCCGTGCGAAAGACGCAACAGCCCAAAGCCGTCGGCGGGAAATACGTCGCGCGCAAAGGCTGTATCCGGACGAGCGCCGGTGACGGTTACCAAATCACCACGCGAATTCTCAAGATGTACTTTGACGCCCGTAAGCTTTCGGGCGTAGCCCGTCAACGCCAGGTTTTCCATGTCAGCATCAAGATCACCAAACATCGCATAGGAGCGGTTATGATCCAATCGCGCGTAAAGCTTGGAGTTCGACTGGGCTGCTTCATACCGCGTCGAAGAATCACCGAACAAAGGATAGACGCGATCCAATGGGTCAAGTTGGAAGAGTCGATCGCGTCCGGCTGTGCGGTTGATAGGCCGCTGCGAATCATAGGCAATAGTCAGTTGACTCTGCTTCCAGACACGACCGCTGAAAAAGAAACTCAGGCGGCTGCGGTAGTTACCTTGTTCTCCACGCAAATTGATCTCGGGCACCGATTGGCCGATAGTCATCTCTGCCAGCCCAACCAAAATAGTTGGTCGGGATTCGGGAGTAATACGTACTTTGGCTTCCGCTTCCATTTGGCCCATCTGCGCGTGCAAACGCGCTTCGCCGGGTGCTCCGGACGCGATTAGCTTGACTGTGGCCTCGCCACCCACGAGCGATACGATTAGTCCACTATGGCTTCCGCTTCGCTCCGTCGTTGGTACGAGACTGCCAGATAAGCTCGCCATCGAATCAGATGACCGCGACGCAGACTTAGTAGCGAGATTATCTCGTTCAGCAGGCCGCGTCTCGCCAGTTTTTTCATCAATGCGCAACAACTGTCCCGCGGAAGATTCAAGAGCTACTTGATCATCAATCGCCGGGTTGCCCCACTGGTCATAGGCGCGCACGCGAAGGCTAGTTGCGTCCCGGCCATTGGCCTGTATCTCAGTTTTCTCCGGCGTAATTTCCAGACGCTGCGCCGGGCCACGGCCCAACACTGTCAATTCCAGATCATGGCCCGCCGCGCCGTCAGGGCCGACAGCGGTGACACGCACGCTGTTCGGTCCGGCGTGTAACTCAATGCCCACATACGTGTAGGTCGAAACCTTGTTCTTCTGATCTTCGCGAGTAGTTCCGATGTTCTTCTCGGAAATCGTCTTGCCGTTTACTTCAAGTTTGACTTTCCAATTCAATGCAACGCGAGCATCCAGCTGCATTGCCGGGGACAACACGACTGCATTCGCGGCCGGGCTCAATACTTTCACCTCACCAGGTGGAACGGGATCTATTGATTCCGTTGTCACAAATTCATATCTGCCGGCGGCCGTTGGCGGATTTTTTGGAGAGATCTTACTTTCTTCCGCTTTAACAGTGGCGACTGGGCCTTTGCCTGTGCCCGATGGAGCGGCAATCGAGTCCTGCGCTTTGGCATTGTTCGAGTGTCCCTTTTCAGTGCTTGGCATCAGCACGAAGTTTTGACGCAGCAGAGCGCCGCCGCCGAGCGGTGTGCGCAACAGTCTGGTCCAGCTGCGTCCGGCGAGTGTGCCGCCATCCGCGAGCGAATAACGCTCAGGTAGGCTGATGGGATCAAGTGACAGCACCTGCGGTCCATCGCCGAGAGAGGGTATGTTGTAGAGTCCCTCGGAATCCGTTACGACAGACTGCCCTGAATTGAGATAGAGTCGCACGCCAGGCATAGGTTTGTCTTCGTGATCAAACTTGCCGTTGCGATTTGTGTCCACGAACACCCGCCCCAGGATAATCTGCCGCGTAGAGAAAGCGCCGCTGCCAATGATGACGCTCGCCCGCGCGGGCTGGGTCTGTTGCAACTCGCCGTTGGGAAACATACCAGCAGCAATGGCGACATTCTCCTGTTCACCTTCGTGAGCATTCGCCCCAACACGCGCGCGATAAAGCAGGCGCGCGCTTTCGCCCGGACCAAGTTCGCCAATGTGAAAGATGATTTCATCGGCAGCGATCTCGGGTTCAATCGATTGTTCCGTGGAACCTCGGGTGACCCGGCCGGTGCCGGGAACGTAATGGAATGAGTTGGGTAACCGATCATGGACCACCAGGTCGGATACCGGCGCAGCTGTTGGATTGTGAATTTCCAGGCGATAGGCAACAGCATCGCCAATCTCCGCGCGAGGTCGATCCACGGACTTGGAGAGTTCCAGCCCGTAAGGTTCGAACATGGGGATGTTGAGCACAACCGCCGCCAGATCTTCAATCCTCACGTTTTCGCGCACCAGGTCGAAGCCTCCCGCGCGCGCCAGTGGTTGCCCATCAAGAGCGTGGACGGTAAGGGTAAAAAGACCTGTCTGTTTCCGTTGCACCGTGATTTGCAGCATGCGCGCTGAGTATGCTTGCGCAGTAACTTTCATGAAGTAGAGCGCCGGGGTAAGCTCCGAACCCAGCTGTTCAGGTTGCAAAGCAAAGCTGAAGTGGCCCAGTCCATCGGAGATGAAGGGATTAATATTTTCAAGGTTTGGCAAGAAACCCACACCGGGCGGAATCGACAGGGGGTTAGTGCCATCCTGATCCAAAAGGATCTGGACCTGCGCCCCGGCAATCGGAGCTGCACTACCGGCACGGCCCGCGAAGACCGTACCGAATGGATCGATGACGACGATCGCCGTGGAGCTCGTAACAGGAGCGAGGTTTTGGCCGCTAAGAGTGGCGAAGTTAGCAATGCCGGCACCGCCGGGAACGCTGCCGGTAAGCCGCGCTCTGAATGAGATCGTGACTACCTGGCCAGGCGAAACTGTGGCCAGTTGGACCACAATTCGCTGTCCCTGTACGGAACCTTCGTCAGCGTCATCCGCATCGCTGAGGTTTCTGTTATCAAGACTGAGAGAAGAGGCTACGTATTCAAGTTCAGTGGCGAGATCATCGATACAGACCACGCCGCGAGCGGCGGTGTCGCCGTAGTTGCGGAAAG
>JBDUCF010000232.1:0-5047 GCA_040003545.1 Pyrinomonadaceae bacterium
TGGGGCGCGACTTCGATGGCTACTTTAATAACGTTGCCGGCGATCGCTATCCATTCACCAGCCCGGCGGCCGGCATCTGGGGTCCGAAGGTAATGATCGTCAACGAGATGGCCGGCTCCGGCGGCGATCTTATGCCCTACATGTTCAAGCGCCGGAAGATTGGAGTTCTGGTTGGCAAACGCACGTGGGGCGGGCTGGTCCATACGGCCGACACTCCTACTTTCGTCGATGGCGGATCAATGATTGCGCCGCGCGGCGGCTTCTTCACGCGCGAAGGCAGATGGGCGGTGGAGAATGAAGGCGTAACACCCGACATCGATGTTGAGAACTGGCCCAAAGACGTAATTGCCGGCGGCGACCCGCAGCTCGAACGCGCCGTTGCCGAAGCGATGCGACTGCTGAAGGAGCGACCCGTGGATCGAGCGGTTAAGGAACCACCACCGCCGATCTGGGGCAAGCGGCCGGGGGAATAGCCGGAGGGCAGTACTCCGGATCGTTCAGGTAAGGACTTCGCACCGGCTATTCATTTATAACGGCGGTCATCCATAACTATGTGGAAATATTATTTTGCCGCGTTCCTTTTCATTGCGGGCGCTATCGAGATCCTTTTGGGATTAAATGCGCGAATGCGCGAAGAGCTGATGAAGAATAGTCCGGTTCAGTCGACCCGGATGACGCCCACAATCCTGTTCATAAGCGGTCTATCGGCATTTGTTATGGCACTTGTGCTTATCTTCTACAATCGCTTCTTCTGAGGAGTGTTCCAGAGCCACATCGGGGCATCTGACACCGGGCGAGTTGATTCTACAACGAGCGGTCAACGGTTCTTCGAGTTGCGGCACGCCTACACTTCAACCAACTCTTCGTCGCGTTCGCGCAAAAACTCAAACGGCTCGACGATCTTGCCGGCGATGGCGGAGGCGGCAACTACATAAGGTGAGGCGAGGTACAACTTGCCGGGGCCTGATCGGCCGGGGAAGTTTCGGTTCTGGGCACTGACGGTGACGGTCTCGGCGTTTGGGGAAGCGCCGGGGCCGGCGTTGATGCAGGCGCCGCAACTGGGATCAATCAACTCGGCGCCGGCCCTTTCAAAGATTTCCAAATACCCTCGACTACGGGCGTACTGTTTGATCTTCTGCGAGCCGAATTGCAGATAGAGATGAACGCCGGGAGCGACCCGCTTGCCCTGGGCCAAAGCGTTCTGCAAAACCTCCGCGTACATGTCCATGTCGGCCATCTTCCCCCCGGTGCACGAACCACCATAGGCGGCATCTATGCGAACCTCTGCACCGAGTTCGTCAATGGGTATTCCATTGCGCGGATCGCCGGGCAAAGCCACCATCGGGCGAATCTCATCGAGATCGATCTCAAACACCGCCGCATACTCCGCGTCCGGATCGCTGTACGTAAATCCTTTGCGCACTTCATCCGCATCAAGCCCGCGCGTCTTCACGATGTAGTCGAGCGTCTGCTCGTCGGGTTCGATAATTCCGGTGGTGCCTCCGGCTTCAACGGACATGTTCGTCAACGTCGCGCGTTCATCCATGGGCCAATTTGCGAGATCGTCTCCGGCAAACTCCAGCACCTTGCCGATGCCCTGGCTGGTCTTCATGTAGTCAGTGGCAAGGATGTAGAGCATCACATCTTTCGCGGCAACATCGGCGCGCTTCTTTCCTTTCAGCACATAACGGACAGTCTCCGGGACTTTGATGCGAATGTCTTTCGTGTACCAGGCGTTGGCCATGTCAGTTGAACCGACGCCAAATGCAAAGCAGCCGAGCACACCCGCCATGCAGGTGTGCGAATCGGTGCCAATCACAATCTGACCGGGCAAGGCGAGGTCTTCGACCACGGCGTTGTGACAGATGGCTTCGGAGCCACCTGCGGAATTCTCACCGTACAATTTAATGCCTTGCCTGGTTGTGAAATCTTCCTGCGTCGTTGCCAGACCTTCGGCCCGTTCGAGCAAACCCATCTCGCGATGCTTCGGTGACATCACCTTATTTAAAAAGGTCAGGTGATCGCGAAACGCGAAGACTGATTCCGGCTCCGTGACCCGCGCCTCTGGTCCCAATGCCTGCTTGAGGAGCGCCTCGGCCATCGGCGTCACATACTCATGACTGAAGCGCACATCCGCAACTGCGAACAAGGCGTCCCCGGGTTTGACGGCTGCCACACCAACCCGGCCGGCGGACACGAACGCATGGCGCGCGATGATCTTTTCAACAATTGTCATGGGCCGCTTTGGCGTGTCGAGTGCGGGCGGCGACACTTCTGCCGCCAACCTGGCCTTGTTGTAGTTGAACAGCCCGCCGTATTCCACGATATCTTTGGAGATAGGATCCAGGCCGCTGGTGAACTCAGCCAGGGCAATCTCTTCACCGCGGCGGATGCGCTCGACCAGGCCAAAGTCGGTTGAGGTCAGCAGCCCGATGTTCTGCGAGTTCTGGCCGTAGATCTTTTCAATGCTTTTGGCGATAACGAGTTGAATGCCCGCCCACTTCTCGGCGTAGGGCGCCGTTTCGCGCGACGAGCCGCAGCCTTTTGAGAGTCCGGAGATTACTACTGCGAAGCCGCCGTTCTTAACTTCGTCTTTCTTTACTGCGCCTTCGCGCATCCCGACATAGACGTACCGGCCCAGAGTTTCATCGTAGTAAAAACAAACCCAGCCCGGGGTGATCTCGTCCGTGGAGATGTTGCTCATTAGCGGCGGGTCGTCGTCCATTAGCCGCCGGGCAAGCTCTGCTTCCAGCTCTTCGTGATCGCTGGCTGCGGACGCATGATCACCTTCGAGCTGCGCTCGAATAAGCGACGTGTCGTCGGTAAGAAAAAGTATTCGCCCCTTGAAGCTTACATGCGCGGGAAGCCGTGAAATCATAACGAAATTGCTTGACACTCCTGGCCAGAATCGTGGCGCTGCTTATGAGTCTCATTATAACCTCTGCGCTACAAAAGCCCCGCATCAGCAGTGTCTTTGTTTCAGAAACTAAGCCCCCAAATCAGCGGGAACCGCCAACTAACAAACAGCGACCTGACAGAAAGCAGCTATTCTGCTTAGGCGTCATAGTTTTCCTCATACTGCATGGCTCCGACTACTGTGCCTTCTGTGTCTTCAAAAAAGATCAGCGTGCCGACGGTTGGTATTTCGAACTTAGGCATGACGATCTTTCCGCCGTTGGCCTCGACTGCCGCGATTGTCTCGTCGATTGAATCGACTCCGATGGTGCATTCAAAACCAAACATCGGTTTTCCCTCCACGATTTCACGCCGTCCCTGCAACGCGCCATGCAGGCCCGGGTCTCCTTCGCTGCCGGTGCGAATGAGATAAAAGTTGGGTGGACCCCACGGGGTGAACTGCCAGCCAAACGCGCTTTCGTAAAACTTTTTGGCGCGGGCCACGTTGTCGGCATTGATGGAAAAGTGTTTCACGTTATTCGGCATTTGTATTCTCCCTACTCATTCAAAATGATCTGCGATTTGCAGAAGGATAACCCGAATCGTGCTGCCAGTCTTGCGCTATAATGCCAACTCATGCCGAAAAAGCGACAGCAGCCTCAGACCAACTCCGACCCGGAAGACTCTTTGGATATCAGGAGTCATGCTTTCGGGTCTTTGACCACCCATAAGATCGCGAAGCACTCCCACGACTGGCACCAATTGGTCTACGCGTCGCGCGGAGTGATGACGGTGAACACATCGACGGGTTCGTGGGTTGTGCCTTCGCTGCGAGCGGTCTGGGTGCCGGCAACCATCGAACATGAAGTGGAAATGCGTGGACCAGTTTCCGTGCGCACGCTTTACCTCAGGACCGGCCTTTCGGATTTGCTGCCGGCAGACTGCTGCGTCGTCAACGTTTCACCATTGCTGCGCGAACTCATTCTCCGGACTATTGAGATCGGGATGCTCGATCGAAACGTTCCGTCACATAAGCATCTGATTGACATAATCCTGGATCAATTCCATGCGCTGCCGACTGTTCCTCTTAAGCTGCCGATGCCGGTTGACAAACGCGCGTTGCGGGTCGCTGAGATGGTGCGCGCGAGTCCGGCTGACGCGGGATCTCTCGATCATCTGGCCGGCAGAATCGGCGCCAGCAAGAGGACCATTGAACGATTGTTTCAGACTGAAACGGAAATGACTTTTGGAAAATGGCGGCAACAGTTACGCATGCTCCATGCGCTCCGCCTGCTGGCTGCCGGCGAGTCGGTAACTACCGCGGCCCTCGAAGTGGGCTACGATAGCACCAGCGCATTCATCTCTGCATTCAAGACCGCAGTCGGCACGACACCGGGCCGTTACTACACGGAGGGACGCGAGCCTCTTCATTAATAACCCTTGCGAGACACCGGGTGGGCGACCAGCGATGCCGAGTAAAGCAGTTCTCATTTCGCCATACGGCGGTAACTTGATCAATCTTCTCGTTCCTGACGAGGAACGAGAGGGGCTTCAAGCCCGCGCGAATACTTTGCCGCGTTTGCGAATTGCGCCAAGGAATGCGTGTGACCTTGAGTTGCTGGCGACGGGGGCTTTCTCTCCGCTCGATCGCTTCCTGGGCCCTGAAGATTACACGGCGGTGCTCGAAGAAATGCGTCTGGCCGACGGCAAGTTGTTTTCGATCCCGATCACTTTGCCGGTCGATCCACTAGTCCATCTCAAATTGGACCAGGAGATTGCGCTGGCAGACCAGCAGAACGAGCTGCTGGCAACAATGCGAGTCGAAGAGATGTTCGCATGGGATTGGACCAAGGAAGCGCAACTTGTTTACGGCACCAGGGACCGGCGTCACCCTCTCGTTGCTGAGATGAACTCGTGGGGAAAGCTGAACATCTCCGGCCCGCTGCGGGTGCTAAATCTGCCGCGGCATCATGATTTTCGTTCGCTCCGACTGACTCCGGGCGAGACGCGCGAACGACTGGCGGCGAAAGGGCGCGGGAATGTAATAGCCTTTCAAACGCGCAATGCGCTGCACCGGGGGCATGAAGAAATGATGCTACGCGCCCGCAGGCAAATCGGTGAGCTGGCTTTTCAAGGCGCACAGGCGTAGCAG
>JBDUCF010000233.1:0-5043 GCA_040003545.1 Pyrinomonadaceae bacterium
TGGAGAAGCAAAAGGAAGGCAAGAAGCGCATGAAGAAGGTCGGCCGCGTCGAGATTCCGCAGGAGGCATTTCTGGCTGTTTTGAAAGTTAATGAATGACCCAGACATGTTAATAACGCTCCGAGCTGACTTCATCTTCTCGATATTTGTCTGAACCAAAATGAAGGCACGAAAACTTTTACTCACCCTCCTCGTTTTGATGGCCGGATTGTTGGTGTATCTCCTCGCATGGCCGGTACCTGTGTCGCCCCTTGCCTGGACGCCGTCCCCCGCGCCGGCACTCGCCGGTGTGTATGCGCCCAACTCCAAACTTGCGGCGATAGAAAAACTTAATCTCGGATCCGGATTTGGACCGGAGGATGTGGCGATTGATTCTCAGGATCGAATCTACTGCGGTGTGGCGGATGGCCGCATCATGCGCCTTCAATCCGACGGCTCGCATCCGGAAGTTTTCGCCAATACGCAGGGGCGACCGCTGGGATTGGTATTTGACCCTGCAGGACGGTTGATAGTCGCGGACGCCCGCAAAGGTCTGCTGGCCGTCGACACTGCCGGCAATGTAACGACCCTTTCAACCGAAGCCGGGGGTGTTCCCTTCCGTTGCACGAACGACCTGGACATCGCAGCCGACGGCACAATCTATTTCACGGATGCCTCAAGCAAGTTTGAATTGACGCAACTAAAGGAGGATATCGTTGAGCACCGAGGCAATGGCCGCTTGCTCGCCTATGATCCGCAAACCAGGGCGACGCGCGTCGTGCTCGGCGATATCTGTTTCGCTAACGGCGTCGCCGTCAGTCCTGATAGCTCGTTTCTTCTGGTGGTCGAGACGGGAGCTTATAGCGTTCGTCGCGTTTGGCTCAACGGCCCCCGGCAAGGACAGTCCGAGATTTTCATAGACAACTTGCCGGGCTTTCCCGACGGCATCTCCTCGAATGGGCGCGACACCTTTTGGCTGGCGCTGGTTAGTCCGCGCGATCCCATTCTCGATCGTCTGATGCCACACCCATTTTTGCGAAAGGCTATCCTCCGCCTGCCGAGTTTCATCCAGCCGGGAATCAAGCGCTATGCATTCGCGCTGGGAATAGACACGAATGGGCGCGTGGTCTCTAACCTCCAGGATCCTTCGCCGCAATGCTTCGCGCAGATTGCCAACGTCGTAGAGCACAAGGACGCGCTCTATTTCGGCAGCATTGGCGAAGCCGCGGTTGGCCGCCTGCCTTTGCGTCTCGCGCACTGATTCCTTCGCGGATTTACCTTCTTAACACCTGGTGAGAAGCCTCTTACCAGAGCCTCACGAGCGCGTTCGACCTCTGTATACCAGGTTATCACTGTATATTCAGTAACCATTCCGGGCCGAACAATCTGGATTGATCATTTCTGGCAGTATTAGCCCAGTATTAGCAAGGTATCGTTCAAAGGATTCACCTTCAGCGCCACCGAACCCCGCAATGCTTGATACTTGGTATCCACTTTACCCGCCGGCCAGCGCGCCCATTCTTAGTTCGCAAGTCCAGGCTAAACCTTCTGACTACTGAGACTTGGAGCCTTTGATTCTTAATTCGAACCCCGTGGCACAAGTATTGAAATAGCATCCGCCAGATAGTTGATAAAACGCCTCTGAATATGGACGAGCAAAGAGCTTGCCGGATGGCGCCCTTAACCTGGCCTCTCAGGACTCTGGGTTTACCCCCTGACGGTTTCGGCAGCGATGACCGGCAGACTCACAAGTGGGAGATGACCATGATTAACCTTCTTTCCGCAGCCACCGCAACACCTCCGAACCGGTTCAGCACGACGGAAATGGTGGCCTCACTGATGCACAAACTTTCCCCTGAACTAATCAACACTATATGCAGCCTCGGCGTCGACCGGCGCCATTCCACAATTGAAAACTATCCGGACTATCTTTCCGGAGCCCCAATGAGAGTCAATAGCTCGACCACCCGGATGGCTGTCAATGCAGCAAAGAAATGCATTCTGGAGTGGGGTGGAGATCCATCAAGAATCGGCCTGCTGGTTGCGGCCACCAACACGCCTGACCAGATGCTTCCCTGTCTCGCTTCGGAAGTCATGGGCCAAACGCACGGGATATTTTCGCGATCGATCCGCACGGTCAGCATGCAGGCGCAGGGCTGTTCCGTGATGCTGAAGTCTATCGAGGTCGCTCAGTGGTACTTAGCTGCCAACCCGGGACAGTTGGCCATGGTGCTGATGTCGGAAGCACATACGCCTTTTGCCGCGCCGCTGAAGCGCGACGAATATTACGGTTATCGCGAAACGATCCGTCAGCGTAAGGAGGAAAAGTTAAATGAGGACGCCTTTGAACAACAGAGGTTGGATACCACCTTCGTCATACAGTCAATGTTGTTTGGTGACGGAGCGGTTGCATTGCTGGTCGGCGCGGAAGAAGGAAAGCCGGCTTTTGGTCCAATCTCTCATCTGACTAATGATGGGCTGGATGATGTGAATTTGCTTACCATGACGACAAGTAGTACGCATCCGCTACTGCTCGGCAAGCCGCAGTATTTCATGCGGCCCAATGTTCCGAGTCGTGGGGCGCACTACGCAGTCACCACCGTTAACAATGTGCTGGCCGATCCCAATTCGCCGGTTTCCAATTTGAGTCAGGTGGACGACTGCCTTATTCACACTGGAAGCAAGAAGATTCTTGACGGGGTTTGTTCGCAACTCCACCTCGAGAAAGATTCCGTAAAGGTGCATGGCTCTTATGAAGTTTTGAAGAACTACGGCAACCTCTCCAGCGCTTCCACGGGCTTCATGCTGGCGGAAAAAGCCGAGTGGGCCGGCCCTACGATGGTGGTCGGTTTTGGCGTGGGCTTCGCCGCCAGCGCGGGTGTGATCAGTCTGAACTAGAGAGCGGAAGCAGCTTGCCAAAGAGCGGTTGTCAGCACCATCCGCGGTAGCGGATGGGTAGCGCCCTTAACAGAGTTAAAAGTTTGGGAGAAGTCATGAAGAACTCGCACACCAAGTCCAATAACCCGCCGCAAACTCCCTCGAAGGCCCGACCGTCTGACGTGGGTCCTCTTGCAATAATCTACACTGGCGCCCGCAAGGCCTTTAAAGCACCAGCCTGGATCATTCGCATCTCTACCAGGCCAGCAGCAGCCTACGTTGCTTGAGATTGAAGTGCCAGGAACTTAATCGCAATTAATCGCTATCCTGGCTCCCGTCAACACCACTCGACTCTTCCGCAATTACGCCCGAATCCCCGCCCGATTCCGATTAAGCCCTCTTTTCAGAACCTGATACTTCGCCACCCGGACTCGATCCGGTTGCGGCCCTCGGATGCGCTCGCCTATAATTGCGCCAGCCTTTCCTTCTTATGAATGAATCGAAACTGAACGCACTTTAGCGCGGTGAACCCGCTGGTTTGTGTTTTCTGACGGTTAGTCAAGAGAGCGAATCTATGGCCTACCTAAAACCTGAGCGCCCCGAGAAGGTCACAGCGCCTTCTTTGAAAGCCAGCAAAGAACGTGGTGAGCGTCTGGCTTGTCTGACAGCCTACGACTACCCGATCGCGAAGATCGTTGACGAAGCCGGTATTGACATCATCCTGGTTGGTGACAGCCTGGGGAATGTAGTGCTGGGTTATGGCAATACGGTCCCGGTGACTCTCGATGAAATGTTGATGCACACGAAGGCCGTGCGCCGCGCCGTGCATAGGGCCTTGCTGGTGGCCGATATGCCGTATGGCTCGTTTCACACCGGCGCCGACGACACCGTGCGTGCGGCCCTGCGTCTTATCAAGGAAGGTGGCGCGGAGGCCGTCAAGCTGGAAGGCGGACAGAAACGCGTTCCTCTGGTCAAGCGTCTGGTTGACGAGGAGATTGCGGTAATGGGCCACATCGGACTGACGCCACAGTCGGTGAACAAACTTGGCGGCTATCGAGTCCAGGGCAAGACGGCCGCAACTGCTCGCCAGCTTCTCGATGATGCCTATGCGCTGGAAGAGGCCGGCGCTTTCTCGATTGTCCTTGAGCTCGTGCCACGCGAAATCGCCCAACTGATTACGGAACGAATCAGTATCCCCACGATTGGAATTGGCGCCGGTCCGCATTGTGATATTCAAGTACTCGTAATTCACGATCTCATCGGGCTTTCGTTCGGAAAGCTGCCCCGCTTCGTCCGGCAGTACGCGAATCTGCGCGAGACAACTACCGAAGCCATCACGCGCTGGGCCGACGATGTACGCGGCGGAACCTATCCCGCGGACGAAGAGTCCTACGGCCTTCCTGCCGAAGCTGCCGCTGAACTGAACATCGAAACAAAAAAGGAAGCCAAGCTCAAATAGCCCCGTGATAGTCAGTGGTCAGTAGTCAGCGGTCAGTTGTTAATGAAGTTGCAGTTGCAACTGACCACTGACAAATGACCACTGACCTTTGAACTTATGGAAATCATAAATCGCCGCCAGCGCATGAGTTCCGTGGCGCGCAAAATCAGGCGCGACCAGGAACGAACTGTTGGCGTGGTGCCGACGATGGGAGCGCTTCACGATGGGCATTTGAGCCTGGTGCGTGAAGCTCGAAGGATGTGCGATGTGGTGGTGGTATCGATTTTCGTCAACCCGGCGCAGTTTGGTCCGGCTGAGGATTTCGCCGGCTACCCGCGCGATCTGACCAACGACACTGCGCGCCTGACTGACTACAACGTGGATTATATCTACGCACCTCCGCCGGAGGAGATATATCCCAAGGGCTTTTCCACTTTCGTTAACGTCGAAGGATTGTCAGACCAGCTTGAAGGGACTTCACGGCCGGGACATTTTCGCGGGGTGGCGACGGTAGTCACGGTTTTGCTCAACACCGTGCGCCCCGACTTCGCCTTTTTTGGACAGAAGGACGCGCAGCAGGTTCTAATCGTCAAGCGTCTGGTCCGTGATCTATCCTTCCCAACTGAGATCGTGGTGCTGCCGATAGTGCGCGAAGAATCGGGACTGGCAATGTCCTCCCGCAACGCCTATTTGAATCCGGAAGAACATAAGGCTGCACAGTGCCTTTACCAGGCTCTGCCGGCACAATAC
>JBDUCF010000234.1:0-5029 GCA_040003545.1 Pyrinomonadaceae bacterium
TTCCACGTAATTTTAGCGAGCCATACGAAAGCGGCGACAAGGCGCCGCACTCCAAAACAGACGGCGCTCTCGAATTAGTTTCATAGGCGCTTACCTTGATCTTCTTCGCGCAACACTCGATGAAGAATTTTGCCGACGGCGGTCTTCGGAATGCTCTCTCGGATCTCGATCTCGCTCGGCACTTTGAACTCAGCCAATCCGCCCTCGCAATGCTTTTTGAGTTCTTCGGGGGTCGCCGTCGCGCCGCTCTTGAGCACCACGAAGGCTTTGACCGCTTCGCCCCGGTACGCATCAGGGACGCCGATTACCGCCGCCTCGATCACGGCCGGGTGCGTGTAAAGTACGCCTTCGACTTCCGACGGGTAGACGTTGAAGCCGCTGACGATAATCATGTCTTTCTTTCGCTGCACGATGTAGCTGTAGCCGTCCTCATCCATGCGCGCGACGTCGCCGGTGTAGAGCCAACGGCGCCCGTCCGTATCCGTACGCAACGCGATGGCCGTTTCGTCAGGCCGGTTCCAGTAGCCCTTCATCACCTGCGGACCGGCAATGCAGAGCTCGCCCTCTTCGCCAACGGCCACCTCGCGCGTGCCGGTCTCGAGGTCTACGATCTTCATCTCGGTGTCGGGCAGCGGCAGGCCGATGCTGCCGGCCTTGCGACGCGCCAGCGACGGCGTCGAGTGCGTGACAGGTGAAGCTTCGGAGAGTCCGTAACCTTCGTTGAGTGTGCCGCCCGTGATGCGCTCGAACTGGGCGATGACTTCCACAGGCAGAGGCGCCGAACCACTGTTGAAGACGCGCACCTTGTCGATGCCATACTCTTTCGCCTTCGGGTGATTAAGTAACGAGATGTAGATCGTAGGCACCGACGGAAAATAGGTGGGACGGTAATCGCGAATCGCAGTCAACACTGCCTCGACATCGTACTTGGGAATCAGGACCTGCTGCACGCCGCGCCAAACTCCCTCCATCAGGCCGACCGTGAAACCATAGATGTGAAAAAACGGAATCACCAAAAGGTAGCTCTCTTCGCCGCGACGGAAAGTGCCGTGCGCCCATGATTCAGTCTGAATTACGTTGGCAAAGATATTGTAGTGGGTCAGCATCGCGCCCTTCGGCACGCCGGTAGTGCCACCAGTGTATTGCAGCACGGCCACGTCCTCGTCGGAGTTGATCTCGACGGGCGGCAAGTCGGGCTCGCCAACTTCTGCCAACAAGTCCGCGAACCTCAGGGTGCCTGGGATAGCGGCGGGCGGCGTCGCCGCGGGGGAGTACTCAGCCAGAGACGTGATGATGACGTGCTCGATCTTCGTCTGTTCGCGCACCGCGAGAGTCAGGGGCGCGAGCGCGTCCAGAGTAATCAAAGTGATCATCCCCGAATCCTGCGCCACCACCAGCACCTCGCGCGGGGTGTAGAGCGGGTTGACGTTGACGACGGTTGCACCCAGACGCAGGACGGCGAAGGCGACGACAAGATACTGCGGACAATTAGGCAGCATGATGCCGACGCGATCTTTCTGCCTGACGCCCAGACGCGCGAGCGCGGTGGCAAACTTGTCCGTCTGTTCCTTAATCTGGCCAAAGGTAAGGTGCGCGCCCAGGAACGCAGTTGCCGGCCGGTCCGGCACTTCGACCGCGGTGATGCGCAGGATTTCGTGCAGCGGCCGCCGCGGGTAGTTCATGTGCTGGCGCACCCAGTAGTCGTAGTGATTGAGCCACGGCTTGGCGGCGTAGGCTGAACTGGTGGCATCACTCTCGATGGACCGCGGTTTACTTGTGCCAATATTCATTTCTTGTCTCGATCATCATCGACCCGAATATTTTCCATTTGCCTTTTCTCATTTTCCATTTTTCATCTGAGGAGCAGAAGGATCTTGACACTACACAGCTCACAACCATTCGAAGTTCTCCTTTTAGCAGCAATGACAAATGGAAAGTGATCGCTACCTCTTCTGCACCTGAGCGCACACTCAGCGCGTCTAAACGACGGTGCGCCCTCCGTCCACCACGATAGTTTGCCCGGTGATGTAGTTCGAGGCGTCGGAGGCGAGGAACACGGCGACGCCTTTCAATTCTCCTGCGTCGCCGACGCGAGGGATCGGATTGCGCGCTTTGATCGAGGGCTCAGCGAACTGGATTGAGGCGTCGGCCAGACGCGAATGAAAAAAGCCCGGCGCGATGGCGTTGACGCGAATCCCCTGTCGTCCCCATGAGGCGGCCAACTCGCGCGTCAGGCCGAACAGTCCCGCTTTGCTCGCGGCGTACCCGATGTAGTGCGGTCCGTCCACTGACGACTGCAAACCTGAAACGGACGAGACGTTGATGATGCGCCCGTACTCGCGCTTCAGCATCTCCCGCCCGGCGGCTTGCGCGAACAGGAACGCGCCCGTCAGGTTGATGTCGATCACCTTCTGCCATTTATCGAAGGGCATCTCCTCCGCGCGCTCGCCCCAGGAGACGCCGGCGTTATTGATAAGGATATCCACCCTGCCGTAAACCTCGATCGTTTTATCAACCACTCGCTGCACCTGCTCGGGGTTCGCGACGTCGCAGATCATGCCTTCAGCTTTGAAGCCGCGGGCCCGCAGCTCGTCCACCGTCGGCGTCAGCCATTCCTCGCGCCGCGCGCACAACATTAAGGACGAGCCGGCTTCGGCCAGCCCTTCGGCCATTTCCCGCCCCAGGCCGCGCGAGCCGCCCGTGACGATCGCCACTCGGCCGGAAAGATCGAACAGCTCGTTAATGTGTGGTGTCATGATTTTGTCAGAACCGCCTGCGGTAGCGGGCGGTTGATCTATTCCCTACAACAAGATCGGTTCCCCGATTCCCTCGAATCCCCGTCAACCGCCCGCTACCGCAGGCGGTTCTGACAGGCCATCCACGATGACGCGGGCGATGCGCTCGCGGTGGAATGTGGCGTCGCCGAAAAGCATCTCGGAGGATTTGCTTCGCTTGTAATAAAGCTGCAGGTCGTGCTCCCAGGTGAAGCCAATGCCGCCGTGAACCTGTATCCCCCGGTTAGCAACCTCGCGGTAAGCGTCCGAACAGTACGCTTTCGCTATTGAGACAGCGACGCTCGCCGACGCGTCCCCTTCGCTCAAAGCCCACGCCGCATAGTAGGTAGCCGAGCGCGCGCTCTCCGTCATCAGCAACATGTCGGCGCACTGGTGCTGCACGGCCTGAAAAGAACCGATGGCGCGACCAAACTGCTGGCGGGTTTTCGCATACTCGACCGTCGTATCGAGCACCCACTGCATTCCCCCTACCATCTCGGCGCACAGTGCGACGCATCCGATTTCCAGCGCTCCGCCCAGCGCGCGGTGCGTCTCGCCGTCCGCCCCGAACACGTCCGCTTCGGCCACCGTCACGTTCTCAAAAGCGACCTCATGGAGCTTGCGCGTTCCATCCATCGAAGGCATTGCCTTAACAGAGAGCCCTTCCCTACCACGCTCGAGAGGCAGGAGCGCGATACCGTCTCCGTCTCGCGCCACACAAATCAGGAGGTCTGCTATGCCAGCATCGGGCACGAAAAGTTTTGTTCCGGAAAGCTGGAAGTTGCCACTCTGGCGCGCGGCCTTGAGCTTGATCTCGTCCACGTCCCAGCTCGCTCCCTCCTCGAGGAACGCGACTGTTGTTTTCAATTCCCCGGCCGCAATTGGTTCAAGGTACTTCGCGCGCTGGGCTACGCTGCCCGCGCGCTCGACGAGCGCGGCGCCCGTCAGCGTCGAGATGAAGGCTCCCGGCAAACAAGCGCGCCCCATCTCCTCCGCGACCACGGCCAATTCGACCAGGCTCAAGCCAAGGCCGCCATGTTCTTCAGGAATGATTAGCCCCATCCAGCCCTGATCGGCGATCGATTGCCAGAGTTTGTCGTCATGCGCCGTATCAGTTTCCATTAACTGGCGCACGCGCTCAGGCTTGCATTCGCGCGCCAGAAAATCACGCGCCGAGCCCTTCAGAAGCTTCTGTGGTTTGCTGAGATCGAAGTCCATGAGAATCAGAGGTCAGGAGTCAGAAGTCAGAAGTCAGAAGTCAGAAGTCAGAAGCTAGCAAATGATAGTTCTTAAGTCTCTGGTACCTGGTACGTGGTCTCTCTGGCCTCTGGTCTCGGTCGCTGACTTCTGACCTCCGACCTCCGACCTCTGGCCTAATAGCTCTTCGGTAAACCGAGCACGCGCTCGGCAATGATGTTGCGTTGAATCTCGCTGGTGCCCGCCTCGATGGTGTTGCCGCGCGCACGCAAGTAGGAATACTCCCAGATGCCGTTATCGAAGTCTCTGAGCTGCCCATATGGACCAAGGATTTCCTGCGCCGTCTGCTGCGTGCGCTGATTCATCTCGCTCCAGTAGAGCTTCTGCGTCGAGCCTTCAGGACCGGGGATGCCGGTCTTCGAGAGCGACGTCAGCGCGCGGTTCGTATTGAGACGCAGGATTTCGAGTTCCAGGTAGGCTTGCGCGAGCTTCTGCCGGACGATCGGATCTTCGCTCGCGGGCCGGCCCTTGCGCTCGATAGTGCGCGAGCGCGCAATTAATGCTTCGAGGTTGCGTTTGAAGACTACCTGAACGCCTGTTCCCAGGTTGGCGCGCTCGTTCATCAGGGCTGCGATGGCTGTAGTCCAACCTTTATTGATTTCCCCAAGGACCTGAGTCGCGGGCACGCGCATGTTCGAGAAGAAGACTTCGTTGAATCCCGAGTCGCCCGACATCTGCCGCAACGGGCGCACCGACACACCCTCGCTGTGCATGTCGGCGAGCAGGCACGTGATCCCCTTGTGCCTGGGCGCTTCTGTATCGGTTCGCACAAGCAGCAAACACCAGTCCGCCAACTGCGCGAAGCTGGTCCAGATTTTCTGCCCGTTGATACGAAAGTCATCGCCATCGCGCGTCGCCTTCGTGCCGAGCGCGGCGAGGTCGCTGCCCGCGTTCGGTTCCGAAAAGCCCTGGCACCAGATTTCCTCGCCGGAGAGAATCCTGGGGAGGTAGCGGGACTTCTGCTCATCCGTTCCCAGCGCCATGATCGTCGGGCCGAC
>JBDUCF010000235.1:0-5023 GCA_040003545.1 Pyrinomonadaceae bacterium
GCCTAAACCTTAGTTGGTAGATCGTGAATAGTGAATAGATTCTTTTTCACTATTCACAAATAACGATTCGCGGTTTACGAGGAAAGAGATGGAAGCGAGAGCAAGCGCAAAGTATCTTCGCGGGTCGTCCCAAAAGGCGCGACTCGTCATAGATATGATTCGCGGGAAAAACGTGGGCCAGGCACTGGCGATTCTGAAGTACTCGAACAAACGTGCCGGCAAGGGAATCGAAAAGTGCGTGCGGTCGGCAATCGCCAATGCCAATGAGGCAGCCGAGAAAGCGAACATCTCCATTGATCCTGACGATCTTTGGGTGAAGACGGCTTTCGTCGATCGTGGGCCTACGAAGAATCGCAGCCGCATGCGTCCCGCGCCGCAAGGCCGCGCCTTTCGCGAGCGCCGGCACTTTTGTCACGTTACGATTTTGCTCTCGAGCGACGACCGGGTCGAGACCGTGAAAACAAAGGGCGGCAAAGCGGAAGCGGAAGCGGAAACGAAACCGGCTAAGCTGACCGAAAGCAAAGGGCGCAAGCGTGGTGGGGCCGCTTCGGCGCCGCGCGCGAAACGCGTCGCACCCGGCTCCAAAGAGGAAGCGAAATCCGGAAAGAAATCAGCACCAGCAGGGGAGAATGCCTCCGCTGCCGATACTGCCGGCGAGAAGAAGACGGCCAAAAAGTCCGGAGCGCCGGCCAAAGGCGCCGCTAAAAAGAGATCGAGCAAGTAAGCTCCTCTTATTTGAACGGAGAATATTGTGGGACAGAAAGTTCACCCTTACGGATTTCGCCTTGGCTATAACAAGGATTGGCACTCGCATTGGTTTGCCAAGAAACAATACGGCGAGTTTCTAATCGAAGATTTGAAACTGAAGGCGAACCTGAAGGCGCGCTTTACGGGCGCGGGAGTTTCGCATGTTGACGTCGAGCGCGCGGCCAATCGTCTGAAGATCATTATCTACACTTCGCGTCCGGGCATCATCATCGGCCGCAAGGGCGCGGAAATTGACAAGTTGAAGAGTGATCTTTCTGAGAAGACCGGACGCGAAGTGCTGGTATCGATACAGGAGATTCATAAGCCTGAACTCAATGCGCAGCTCCAGGCTGAAAAGATCGCCGCCCAGCTCGAGAAGCGTATTGCCTTTCGCCGCGCAATGCGCAAAGCCGTGGAAGAGTCACTGAGATTTGGGGCCCAGGGAATTAAGGTCAAGGTTAGCGGTCGCCTAAACGGAGCGGAGATTGCCCGGAGCGAGTGGCACCTGCAGGGCCAGTTGCCGCTGCACACGCTGCGTGCCGATATAGATTACGGTTTGGCGGAAGCGCATACGACGTTTGGGATTATCGGAGTCAAATGCTGGATTTATCGCGGAGCGATTCTGGATGCGAAAGCGGCTATGGCCCGCGGGACCGGCTCCGATCCGATTAACGATCCGCGTGCCGAACAGCGCGAGCGGCGCCCGCGCACGCGTCGTGAACGCGAAGGTGGCGAAGGTCGCGAGCGCGGTGATGGCCGCCGCCCACGTGGAGACAACAGGGGCTAGAGGCAGAGGTTGCATTCATCATGTTGATGCCGAAGAAAGTTAAGCACCGGAAACAGATGCGGGGACGCATGTCCGGTGCCGCCCATCGCGGAAGTCAGATCAGCTTTGGCGAGTATGGGCTGAAGTGCCTTGAGCCGGCCTGGATCACCGACCGGCAGATCGAAGCAGCCCGCATCGCGATGACCCGGCATATCAAGCGCGGCGGCAAAATCTGGATACGAATGTTTCCCGACAAGCCGGTAACGAAGAAGCCGGCTGAGACACGTATGGGCAAGGGCAAAGGCGCTCCCGAGTACTGGGTCGCCGTCGTCAAGCCCGGCCGCATTCTTTATGAAATCGAAGGCGTGGATGAAAAGACAGCACGTGATGCTATGCGCCTGGCGGCAAATAAGCTTCCGGTTAAGACGAGGTTTGTGACCCGCGCTGAACAAGAGGGAGGCGCGATCTAATCATGAAGAGGCGGGAAGAAATCGACAAGCTGCACGATATGACTGAGGATGATTTGCGTTCCGAAGCAGCACGGCTGAAAGAGTCGCTCTTTCGTTTGAACTTCAAGTTGGCGCTGGGCGAAGTAGACGCGGTCAAACGTATTCGCGAAGAAAAGAAATCGCTGGCACGCATTCAGACCATCGTGGGCGAGCGGCAAAGACAGGCAACGAAGTAATTCTGGTTCGAACACGGCCAAGCGCCGTGGTGACTAAAAAATGGCAAGAAAGAAAGAAACAGAGTTGGAGCCGGGATCACCGGAGGCGGACGTTGGCGCCGCGGCCTCTACTGGCCAGAGGACCGGCGAGAAATCGGGCGACGCAGCAGCCGTCGATGCTCCGGCAAGTAAGGACGCCGCCGGCGCCAGGGCGACCGAGGGCAAGCGCGGCCGGCGCTCGCAAAAGGTCGGCATTGTGAGCTCAGACAAGATGATGAAGACTGTGGTCGTGCGCGTCGATCGTCTGGTGAGACACCAGAAGTATCGCCGCTACGTTTGGCGCACGTCCAAGTTCATGGCGCACGATGACAAAGGCGCAACCGTTGGCGATAAGGTGCGCATCGTGGAAACGCGACCGCTCTCGACCAGGAAGCGCTGGCGTGTAGTTGAGATTGTGCAGAAGGCGGCGAAGTAAGGCGGTAAATCGTGAATGGTAAATGGTAAATGGTAAAAAACCAGGGCGGCGTAAGGCTCGGTTCACCATTCACCATTCTCCATTCACCATTTACGAGGTGTAACGATGATTCAAATGCAAACCTCCCTGGAGGTTGCGGACAATTCAGGAGCTCGCCGGGTCGAGATGATCATGCCGATTGGCGGATCAACGGGCAAGATTGCCGCCCTCGGCGACCGTATTAAGGTCACCGTGAAAGAGGCTTCGCCCGACGGCACAATTAAGAAAGGCACGGTACAGGACGCCGTTATTGTGCGGACGCGTAAAGAAGTTCGGCGCAAAGACGGCACCTACATCCGCTTCGATCAAAACGCCGCGGTGCTTATCAAAGAAGACGGCACCCCGATTGGGACCCGCGTTTTCGGTCCGGTTGCGCGCGAGCTGCGGGATCGGAACTTCATGAAGATTGTTTCATTGGCGCCGGAGGTCATTTGAATTGGCGATGAAAACCAAGGGTAAACCCGGCGGAAGCAAACGGGTCAGGATCAAGAAGAACGATCAGGTAGCGGTGATCGCCGGTCGCGATAAGGGTAAGCGCGGCCGCGTTCTGGATGTCGCACCGGCCAGGGCCAAAGTGAAAGTTGAAGGCGCCGGCATGATCAAACGCCACCAGAAGGCGAACCCACAAAGCAATCGCGGTGGCGGAATCATCGAGAAAGAGGCCTGGATCGATATTTCTAATGTGCAGATCATTGATCCGCAATCAGGCAAACCGGCGCGAGTGCGCTACCAGTTGGAAGGCGACACAAAGATGCGCGTCGCCGCGGGGAGCGGGCACTCGGTCGAGAAATGAGGGGGCTGGTAAATAGTGAACGGTAAATAGTAAATAGAAAAAACTACCATTTACGATTCACGATTTATCATTACGAGAAAATGGCAGCCAGGTTAAAAGAGCGTTACCAAAAAGAGATTGCGCCGGCAATCGCCAAAGAGTTCGGCATCAAGAACCCTATGGCCGTGCCGCGTCTGCAGAAAATTGTCCTTAACATGGGTATGGGCGAAGCAGTGGCCAACGCCAAGATTCTGGATACGGCCGTGGAAGAGTTGCGCGCGATCACGGGACAGAAACCGGTAATCACGAAAGCGAAGAAATCGATCGCCAGTTTCAAACTGCGGCAGGCGATGCCTATCGGAGTGGCGGTGACGCTGCGGGGCGAGCGCATGTATGAGTTTCTCGATCGGCTGGTGTCTATAGCGTTGCCGCGGGTCCGGGACTTCCGCGGGGTGTCGCCCAAGGCCTTTGACGGCCGGGGCAATTACACGATCGGGGTGCGCGAGCAACTGATTTTTCCCGAGATTGATTTCAATAAGGTTGATAAGGCGCGCGGCATGAATATATCAATCGTGACCACGGCCCGCGACGATGAACAGGCGCGGGCGCTGTTGAAGGCGATGGGCATGCCGTTTAGACAATAGAGCAGAGGTCAGAAGTCAGAGGTCAGAAATCAGAGGTCGGATATCTGACATCAGCTTGTGGCCCGAGTTGGCTAGATTACTAACTGTGATAACTGACATTTGACCTCTGACATCTGACTTCTGATCGCTGACCTCTGAATTGTTATGGCTAAGAAATCATTAATCGCGAAAGCTAACCGCAAGCCGAAGTTCTCGTCGCGCGCTTATACGCGTTGCAAACGATGCGGCCGGCCACGGGGCTATCTGCGCAAGTTTCATTTATGCCGGATTTGTTTTCGGGAGCTGGCACTGCAGGGACAGATCCCCGGCGTAGTTAAGTCGAGTTGGTAGAAGCATTGCCGAAAGTGGAGTTAAGGAATGACTGATCCGATTGCTGACATGTTGACGCGAATTCGCAACGCCATCGCGGCGAAGCACTCGCGGGTAGATGTCCCTGCTTCAAAGTTGAAGCTGGAGATTGCGCGCATTCTCAAAGAAGAGGGCTACATCAATAACTTCGTCATCAAAGGCGAGGGAGTCAAGCGCAGCGTTCGCATCTTTCTTAGATACGACGCGCGCGGAACTTCGTCGATCACCCATCTTGAGCGAGTGTCGCGACCCGGGCGGCGCGTGTACGTGGGTTCGCAGCAGATTCCCAAGGTGCTGGGCGGCTATGGAGTCAACATCGTGTCTACTTCGCGCGGACTGATGAGCGGAAAGACGGCGAAGCGCGAGAATATCGGCGGCGAAGTTCTGGCACAAATTTATTAGAGACTGGAGACTGGGGACTAGTGAAAAGCATTGCCGTTGACTAGTCTCTAGCCTCTTTTCAAAGGGTTTAAGATATGTCTCGCATTGGAAAGAAAGCGATCACGATTCCCAAGGGCGTTACCGTCACGATTCACGACCGCGAGCTGGAAGTGAAGGGCGCGAAGGG
>JBDUCF010000236.1:0-5022 GCA_040003545.1 Pyrinomonadaceae bacterium
GTGTGGTCGCGCACAAGACCGGGACATCAGGAACGGAGAAGGGAATCACGGCGGCAACGAACGATATAGGAATCATTACGCTGCCAAACGGCCGGCACTTGGCTATCGCGGTTTTTGTGGCGGATTCTCCGGCGGATGAAGCGACGCGCGAGGGTGTGATTGCGAAGATCGCCAAGGCCGTCTGGGACAAGTGGAGCAAATAACACTATCCGCAGATTACACAGATTTCAGACCTCAGAAAGAGTTAAAAAGACAGAAACCATTGCTCCCGACTAGCGTGTGACTAATACACGTCTGGCCGTAGCCGTGTCATGGGGTCTTAAATCTGTGTAATCTGCGGAAAAACTTTCTTCTCAACGTTTTCCTGCCACGGGAAGTATATGTCAGTGGGAAGTAGAGAACTTTCAAATATGCCGAGCGGGGCTCGCGATATGGCTCTGGCCGTAGAAATACAGTTGCCGGTAAACGCCCTGACTCCAAATCAGTCATCACTTACTCGTCTCATTGAACGCGCCGCCGCCGGCGATACCGCGGCCTTCGAACAGATTATGATTCATTCTCAGCAAAGGGTTATGGCGATGACGTGGCGGATGTTGGGCAACGACGCCGACGCCCGCGATGCGTCGCAGGAAGTCTTTCTCAGAGTTTACAAATACCTGGGACGCTTCAAGCAGGATCAGGACTTCTTCGGCTGGCTGTATGGCATCACGGTTAACGTGTGCCGCGACATCGGCAAGAAGCGTCAACAGCAAAGCGACCAATTCACCTCGTTCGATAATGGTGGCGACGAAGGTGCCTATGCGGTGTCTGCCGAGCATAAGGACGCCGAACAGGCTTTAATGCATACCCAACAGCGCGAGCTGATTGGTCGAGCGATGGCCACGCTGCCGGACAAAGAGCGCGCGGCCATCATGCTTCGCGATATTGAAGGACTCGCTACGGATGAAGTGGCGCGTATCCTGAATTCCAGCTCGACAACGGTGCGTTCACAGATTAGCTCCGCTCGTAAGAAGATTAAGATTTACTGCGAACGGTATCTTAAGTAACGCAAACTGTTAGTTTGCGCCGCAAGCTAACAGCTTGCGTTACGTCAGGAGTGGGAAATGAATTGTAAACACGTACAGGAATTGTTGCCGCTCTACGTTGGCTGCGACCTCGAAGATAAACGCGCGCAGCTGGTCACCACGCACGTGCAATCCTGTGCGGAGTGTGCCGGCGCGGCAAGCGAATACCGCGAGAGCCGGCAGCTACTGCAGCAGTTTGCGCCGCCACAGTTCAGCGAAGCGGTCTATGCCGGAATCCGCCAGCGTGTATTGCGCGAGATTGAAGAAGAGTCCACTGCGCTGACTCCGTTCAATTTCGTCGCGAGCCTTTTCCGACCGCGCCTCAGGTGGGCTTTCGCTGTCGCTCTGATGCTAGCCGTCTCTGTGTTTGCCTTCTACTTTATCGCCAACCGAAGAAGCAACCAGCCACAGATCGCTGGAAGCGGTGGTCCAGTAGATCGGACAAAGCCGGACGAGCAAGCTAACGAGGGATCACCAGTCAAACAGTTCGCCCCCCCATCTTCGCTTTCGAACGAGGGGAACAACGGGGCGCACCCACAGATTACCGGCATCGATGAGGGCAGGGAAACCACCATTGCGGGTTCTCAACCTCCGCGCAGAAAGAGTTCCGGGGCGGGGACTGATCGCGCAAGCTTCATGGCAGGGAATGTCGCCGCTAATGTAGCCGTGAATACTCCCGACAACGGGTCGATAACCGCTGAGGCTTCTCGGGAACCTAAAAATCTCCCTGAGCCGAACGCCATCCCCGCTCGCGATGCCAGTTCAGAAAAAACTCTGAGGGTGGAAATGCAGACGAAGGACCCAAACATACGCATCATCTGGTTCTCTCCACAGCACAGCAAACAAGATTCTCCAGGTAAATCTTCCAAACGCATTCAGGAGGTACGGTCTTATGCTTAAAACTATGAAGAACGTTCTGACAGCACTCGTTCTGGTATTAATCTCTATCTCTGCGTCATTCGCGCAGCAGGCGACCTCGGGCACGGCCCAGAAGCCCGAGAGCGATTTCGTTACCGAAAAGGGTTTCAAGAGTAAGGTCTTCGACGTTAAGTATCGCGACGCGTCCAGTGTCGCCAACGTGCTGCGGCCACTCGGCAGCGGCTTCAAGGGCGCCTCGGTCTGGGCCAACGCGGAGTTCAAGACCATCACGGTGCGCGATTTCCCCGAAAACCTCGCGACTATTGAAGAGGCCCTTAGGCGGCTCGACACGCCCACCGCACCGCGTCCGAACATCGAGCTGCACATGCACGTCCTCGTAGCCTCCAACACGGGCGGCACGTCGGTAGAGGTCCCTGCCGAACTGAAAGATGTGCTTACACAGTTGCGCGGGACTCTCAAGTACCGGGATTATGAGCTGGCCACATCGGTGGTGCAGCGCCTCACGGAGACGCAGCGCGGCTTGCGCGGCAAGGGCCTGGTAGAGATTTCCAGGTCGCCGGCCTCGGCGGGAACCGTGTCTTTGCCATACGAATACTCGATCAATTCGGTAACGCTGGCCTCGACGTCAACAGGTGCTCTGATAGTTCAGATCGGTGAGTTCGCATTCGCCACAGGGCTGACGTCCACGACGCTGGACAATCGCACTCAGGTGCAGACGGCCCTCAACCTGCGCGACGGCGAGAAGGTGGTAGTGGGTACAGCCACCCTCGGAGACCGTGCTTTGATCATTGTTCTCACGGCGAAACTGATCAACTGAAGCAGTGAGCGGTGAGCGGTGAGCAGAAGGCAATGTCTGCGGCTGTGTCGCCTGAGGTGCGGAAGGCCTGTGGCCTTCGGCCAAGCGCGAGTTTCCTTTTGGGCTATGCCCTGGAAGAGCGGGCAGAGCCCACATTCAAATCAAACCACGATCCGGAAGTCAGAGACCTTCCGCACATCAGATGGCATAGCCACTACCCGCAAGATTCATCCATAGACTCCTCAATCGGCCGGCGCGATCTGATATTGCTCAAGTTTTCCGTCCGGCATTTCATAGGTCCAGGCCCGCAAAGTCTTCTGCGAAAATTTTATCCGGTACACTCTTAGCGTCATGCCTCCGCGCAAGCCCTGGCGCGTTTGAGTAAACTCTTGCGGAGTTCCCAACGGCGCCAGTCCGCTGGCGAAATCTTTAAGCGCCAGCTCGCTGAAATAGGCGTTGGCATTATCGGTTAGGAGCGAACGATCGATCGTTCCCTCCTGCAGGCCCACGAATATCTTGCGAGCTTGCTCTGTTTTCTGTGGAGCCGCCGGGTCGTTCGTTGCCAGCAACAGCGGAGCGATGCCGTGCGCAATCTCACCGGCGGCGCCGGCTGCGTCCTGGTTGGTGAGCGCCACTACAGCGACGCGTTCGTCGGGGAAGACGATGTTCTCGGCGGTAAACCCTGACACCTCGCCGCCGTGCGACAAGGCGCGATGTCCCGCCTCTGTGCCGACATCAACTCCCAATCCGTAACCGGTGCTGACACCGTTTTTGAGTAGGACCGCGCGCTCAAACTCCGAGTAAGACATCAGGTTCATCAGCTTCCGATCCATGATCGAGATATCCCACTTCGCGAGATCCTCAGCGGGCATCGCCAGCTCGCCGGCCGCGAAGAGCCATCCCTTACCCTCCTTAGGCGCGGGACGCAGTGGTCCCAGCGCGTAACGCAGATAACCGGTGGGATCGGTGTTGCCAAGTTTTTCCTGATCGATGTTTGCGACGCTCTTCATGCCGAGCGGAGTGAAGACTTTCTCGCGCAGAAATCTAAGTAAGGACATGCCGCTGGCCCTTTCAACAATAACGCCGGCGATCACATAGTTCGTGTTGCTGTATTGCCACTTTGTGCCGGGTTCGAAATCCAGAGGCTTGCGCGCCCAAGTGTCCATAATCTTCTGCGCCGTGACAGGCTGTAGCATCATCGACATTACATAGTCCTGGGGCCAATAGTCCTGATAGCCCGAGGTGTGCGAAAGAAGCTGGCGGATTGTGACCTCATTTGCGCGCGTGAGCTCGGGAATAAACCGGGAAACCTTATCGTCGAGCGAGAGCTTTCGCTGTTCCTGCAATAGGAGAATCGCGGTAGCGGTGAATTGCTTGCTGATCGATCCGATGCTATATCGCATTTGAGGTGTCGCCGGCGTTCGCGGCTCGAGGCGCGCGTCACCGTAGGCTTTGACGTAAACGATCCGGCCATCCTTCACGATTGCCACTGACGCGCTGGGCACACCGGTGCTGGTCAAAGTATCCATGGCAAGCTTGTCGATCTTCTCTCGCAGATCGGATGGCAGTTGACCCTGCGCGGTCGCGGAAATGTTTGCGAAGACCAGAATGATGACAGCGGTGAAATAGTGAAGGCACGATTGTAATCGGCGCATGGGAATCTCCTCGGGAAAAAGTTCGAACTGGCCGACATTATATAGGGAGTAGGCAGTTAGCCGTGAGTATTAGACAGTCGGCGGTAGAGTAAACAGTGGGGCCGATCCGGGCTGGATCGCGAGAGGGGGACCGCTGGTTGTACTAAGGGCGGCGCCTAGTAATCAGTAAGCTTGGTTAGCGATTGGGCCGCAAACGGTGGCGAATCATACTTACCGCGGTCAAACAAAAGGCGAGCCAAACCAGGCCTTCGGCCATAGCTCCCAACACGTCGCTTAGGTAGTGAGCGCCAAGATAGATACGGCTGAAGCCAACCAGCAGAATCATGAAGCTCGCCGCGAGTATCGCCAACACCCGCCAGCGCCAGGCTTTCAACTTCCACACCGCAAATGCGCCCAATGCGCCGTAGAGACAGGTGGCCATCATCGTGTGACCGCTGGGAAAACCATAGCTGGTCAGCGTGAGGATAGGGTCGTCGAAATGAGGACGGGCCCGGTGAAAAACATTCTTCAGGATGACGTTGAGCAGCATGCCGCCAAACTCTGAGAGGGCAATGGTGAGGGCCCACCTTCTCTCTTTGTTCTTGAGTAGATAAAGAAACACTGCTGTGGTGATGATTGTCGCGCCGAG
>JBDUCF010000014.1:0-16999 GCA_040003545.1 Pyrinomonadaceae bacterium
GCCCTCGCAAAGCAGGATAGCGCGCTCGATAGCTGATTCAAGCTGGCGCACGTTCCCGGGCCAGCTGTAGTCCTGCATCATTCGCTTCGTCTCAGGTGTCAGTCCGCGAACCAGACGCGAGGTGTTGCGGGTGTGTTTCTTCAGGAAGTAGTCGATCAGGACAGGAATATCATCGCGCCGTTCTCGCAAAGGCGGCACATCAACTGACAGGACGTTGATGCGGTAGTAGAGATCGTCGCGGAAGCGGCCGTCCGCAACCATCGCTCGCAAATCGCGATTGGTGGCCGCAATCACACGCACGTCAACCGACATCTCGCGCGTGCCGCCGACCCGCCGGATTTTATGCTCCTGCAAAGCGCGTAGAAGCTTGGCCTGGATGCCCACATCCAGCTCGGCAATTTCGTCAAGGAAAAGCGAGCCACGATCCGCAACCTCAAACAGACCCTTCTTCTCGGCATGGGCGCCGGTGAAGGAGCCCTTCTCGTGGCCGAACAGTTCGGACTCTAAAAGGTTTTCGTTAATTGCCGCACAGTTCACGGCCTGAAACATTTCGGTCGCCCGAGGACTCTGGTTGTGAATGGCGCGGGCGATCAATTCCTTTCCCGTGCCGGATTCGCCGCGAATGAGCACGGTGGAATTCGACCTGGCCACTTTGAGGATCATCTTCTTGACCGCTTCCATCTCCGACGAAGCGGAGACGATCTCGACGTCCAGCGCCTCCAGCTTGTCCAGGGCGCGGTTGATGGTTTCAAGCAGGGCTTCCCGATCGTAAGGCTTCTGCAGGTAGTCGAAAGCGCCTCGTCGCAGCGCTTCCTTTGCCGAATCAATCGACCCGTGCGCGGTTAGAAGAATAACGATGATCGAAGAGTCCAGCCCCAGCAAATGCTGCAGCAATTCGATGCCATCCATCCCTGTCATTTTCAGATCAGTCAAAGCCAGATCGAAACTCCGGTCTTTGGCAAACTTGATCGCCGCTTCGCCCGACGCGGCCGTAGTCACGTCGTAGCCTTCACTTGACAGGATCATCTCGAGGATTTCGCGTTGCGATTTTTCGTCGTCAACTACGAGTATGCTCTTGCGTGCCATTCCTGAAACTTTCTCCCTTTTCCGTTGCCGGCAGGGTAACGATAAACGTGGTCCCGCTGCCAACTTTCGATTTTACGTTGATCGTTCCTCCGTGATCGTCTACGGCTTTCTTCACAATCGCCAGGCCCAGGCCAGTGCCGGTATCTTTGGTCGAGTAGTATGGCTCGAACACCTTGGAAATGTCTTCCGGGGCAATCCCGCGGCCCGTGTCTGTTACCTCTATGCGCGCTCGGCGTCCCGACTCTTCACCTGCCAGCAGGATCGACAGACTCCCAGTTCCTCCATGCATCGCCTGCACGCCGTTTATGACCAGATTGGTCATCATCGAACGCAGTGCTTCGGTGTCGCCCATCACCCGTGGAATGTCACCGCTCTTTTCCACTGAGGTCTTAATCCCGCTCTCTATAGCCTGGGCTTCAATGATTCGCAATGCGTCCTGGGAGATTGCGTAGAGATCGAGCGGCTCCAACTCCAGCTCTGAAGGACGCGAATAGTTCAGGAACTCCGAGATGCGCGTATTGATTCGAGCGACTTCAGTCTTAAGCTGGCCCGCCAGTCGCGCGAAGGTCTCCCGTTTCTCCGGCTCTTCCGGCGCAAAGCTGGTGCGCAAATAGTCGAGCGTCAAATTAATGTAATTGAGCGGGTTGCGGATCTCGTGGGCAATCGCTGAAGCCAGCCGGCCCACAACTGCCCCCTTTTCGGCCTGATGAAGTTGCGCCTCCAGTTCGCGCGTGCGACTGAGCTTGGCGGTCATCTCATTAAAGAGGCTCGTGAGCTCGCCCATCTCGTCATGGCTATTGGTACCAGGCACGCGGAAACTAAAATCTCCCAGAGCGACCCGTCGAGCTGCGGTTGATAGATATCTGATTGGACGGGTGAAGCGCCAGACAACGATCGTCGTTAAGAATGTGGTTACCAGCAACACCGCGAGGGTGTAGAGCAGCGACTGGCGCGCCTGGTGCTCCAATAGATTTGTTAAGCTGCTGGCCGAGCCGAGCACCACGATGATGTACCAGCGTCCCTTTATTGTCACCACCGGAAAATAAAATGCGCCGGGGTCGCCGCCCCGCAGCTGCTTGGCAACGTTCATCCCTTCTGGTAAAGAGGCATTGTCGGTGGCGAGCCCAATGGCGCTGTTCAGCGGTGGCAGTGAAATATCTTTCACTCGCACAAAACGCTTCGAGCCGTCGGGATAAGTGGGAGCGTTGTCTCGATTCAAACTGTCCTGGATGTTTCCATCACCGTCAACTACTAAAACGTTCTTAATGCGTCCCGCTCGCTCATCAAGCGACGGCTGATCGGCTTCCTTGCGCATCTCGTACAGATACTTGCCGCTCGAAATACTATTTATTCCCAACGCCACGCCTGCCATGATCGCCTGCTCTTGTTCAACGATGAGGCTCGCGTTGCTTCGCACGGCGCGCAGGTTCACGTAGTACTGCACCCCCAGGGTCAACACCAGCAGCCCCGCCAGCAGCACTAGCAGTCGGACTCGGAAGCTGTTGAAAAGCGCGCGCATGTTCATTTCTTCCACCCTTGGCAGCAGCCTCCGAATGATTTGCGGACAAATGCGATCCTTTGCAGAGCAGGATGACCGCATCTCCAGTAATGCCAGTAAATTGGGTTGCTGCCCGTTGTATGTGATGTTATAGTTGCTGCGGTCTCAAGGCAAACTCCCCCGAGGCCGCCTATTTGGGTATTCTTCCCACCTCACGGTTTTGGACTTAAGGTTGAAGCAACATAGGAATTTGAAAGCGGTTTTTGAATGATCTCAACACTTCAATTCTTAATTGTCCAGGAGGGCCCCGGCGCCAGGCATCAGCCCGTGCGTCTAACTTGAAATCGTAATCGGAAAAAGTAGGTTCATCAGACTTTATGTTTGATAGGGCCACTTCTTGTTTTCCGTAATTTTTACCAAGGAGTTACCAGATGACCCTGACACGACGTTCCCCTGGCCCCGCGCTTCTGGCGCTGAGCCTCCTTATCCTGACGATTCTCTCCGTTTCGAACACAGCAACAGCCAGAGGCAGGCACCCCGCCGCGAAGTCATCCAGAGCCCGCTCAGAGCGAAAGCGCGACGTGGCGCGCGTGGACAGTCGTCATGGAAAATTGTCGCGCGCAGAAAAAAGATTGGTCGCGAAAGAGTCGGGTCGTGACGGACGACACGGTCATGCGTCGGCAAGAGAGTCGCGCGCCGATCGCCGGCGGTCCTCTCGCCAGGAAGCAGCTCTTCTAAGGAATCTGGAACGAAAGCACGGTCGCCCACTTTCAAAGCGTGAACGCAGAGCGCAGATGGCTCAGCGGCGGCGCGAGATTGAAGAAGCAAGACGCCGGGCTGAGGCTGCTCGCCTTGCAGCTATAGCGCGGCAGCGGGCCCTCGATGAAAGCCTGCGCAACGAAGCGGCAGCGAATATCGTGAACGACAGTATTGCCGGTGAAGACATGGAAGTGCGCAAGGCCGCTGTCGAGGCTTTGGGCCATCATGCCGGCACGGTGGTGGTAATGGATCCCTCCACTGGTCGGGTGTATACAGTTGTTAACCAGGAATGGGCGTTGCGGCGGGGCTTTAAGCCTTGCTCGACCATCAAGCTGGTGACGGGTGTTGCCGGCCTGTGCGAAAAAATCATCCAGCCTACGAGCATGGTTAGTGACTCTCCCCGGTACCGTCTGGACCTGACGGACGCGCTGGCTTATTCCAACAATTCGTATTTCCAGTCAGTTGGTGGACAGGTGGGCTTTGACAAGATTGTTTCTTATGCCCGCCAAATGGGTTTGGGTGAGCGTACCGGGATTAATTATGTTAACGAATCTCCTGGTCGGGTGCCCTTATTTAAGACCGGCTATGCGGTGAACCACATGTGCTCCCACGGCGACGACTTTGAAGTGACGCCAATCCAGTTGGCGACTTTGGTTGCAGCCATGGCCAATGGCGGCAAACTGCTGGTGCCGCACGTCCCGCGCACGCCGCAGGAAGACGTTCGCTTTAAGACGAGTATGCGTCGTCAGATAAATGTAAACGAAGAGGCATGGCGCCGTATGGTTCCCGGTATGATTGGCGCCGTCAATTATGGTTCGGGGAAAAAGGCGTACCGTCCCGAACAGACTGTGGCCGGCAAGACAGGAACATGTATCGGTCAGGGAAGCTGGTTGGGTCTGTTCACCTCTTATGCACCCGTGGCAAACCCGCGTTTGGCCGTGGTTGTGGTTGCGCGCGGATCGGACGGTCGGAATCATTTCCCGGCTGCCGTGGCCGGTAGTATCTATCGCGCCTTAAGTCCCCGGTTTGGTACCACCCTTAACCTCCAGTTAGCGACCGCACCCGATTCGGGCTCGCCCGATCGCAAAGTCGGCAAGAAAGCTAACGCACTCAACGAAGAAGACGCTGAGGCTGCCGCTGCAGACGCCGAAGAGACGACTGATACAACGGCAGAGAGTGGCGCCGCCGCATCGACGGGAGACGGAAGTGCCGCGCCCGCCGGCCCGGTTACCGAATCACCCCGCAGAGGTGTTAAGTCAACGATAATGACTTTTCCGAGTAAGAAGATCGATGTCGCTCCGACACCGGCAAAGTCCGGAACGGTTGCTCCGAAGCCGCAGGCCGACGACCGGCCGCGACGCATCACTCCCAGCCAACCCTAAGCTCAATAGCTTTGGCGCATCGAGCGGGCGCCGAACTCTCGCAGAGACTGCGATGGTTCGGGGCCCGCTTTTTAGTGCCCTTCGGCGCGTGGTGCAGGGGTTTTCCCCCGGAGATTCATCCCGGGACTTTTGCGTTTTTCAATCTTTTCTTAATCGAACCTTCGAACTCGGCCTGGCTACTTGACACTCACGTAAGTATTGCAGGATTATTGCCCGCGTTTCATTCCCGGTTGATGTTCGTGTGCTGTGTTGTGGCGGCCTAAGGAGCGGCAACTGCCGTGCCTGAAGGCGCATCTTATGTTGGCGACGCTCTCCCGCGTTATAACCCCCCGTCGGCCTGGATGAGACTTTCGACGTAAATAAGGACTTGGAGGATCGATACGACCAATGAAACAAACTATTAGATGGGTCATACTCGCGGCCATGTTGGCGGTCAGTTTGCCGGCGCTGACCAGAGCGCAAACAGGAAGCGGGGCGGCGGGGGAATGTACTGACGAGAACAAACAAAAGTACTACACGCAGTATTATGAGAATCGGAAAGATCATCAGGACGTAGCCTACGACGCCGCGAAGAAATATCTCGCCGCTTGCCCTGATTTGCCCGCCGACGATGTTTATGGCAAGACCCTGAAGAAGTTCATAGGTCTTTACGAAGCGGCGACACGCAAGACTCAATTCCTCGAAGCTTATGACAAGAAGAACTATGCCGAGGTGCTGACGCTCGGGAAGCAGGTGCTGGCCGACGATCCTGCCTACTTTAGAGCCAACGTTCTGCTGGGCTACATTGGCTACCTGTCGTCGCTGGGGGGCAACACGTCACTCAATGGCGAGTCGACCTCGTATGCAAAGCAGGCCATCGGGCTGCTTGAGAGCGGCAAGACACCCGACGATTGGAGACCTTTTCTTAATAAGGATGACGCGCTGGCCTGGCTGAATTACTCTCTTGGCTTTATGCAGAAGGCCAATTCGCCGAATGAAGCGATCCCTTACTTTCTGAAAGCGGCGCGCCTTGAAAGTCCGCTCAAAAAGAATCCAGCCCCTTATTATTTTATCGCCGAGGGTTATGAGACAATCTACGCGAAGCAGGAAGTAGATTATACCGCCAAGTTTAAGGACAAGCCGGAAACGCCCGAGAGCAAACTGGCCCAGGCGAACATCGATCAAGTCGTCGATCGCACGATTGATGCCTACGCGCGGGCCGTAGCCCTGTCGACCCCGACAGACGCCACGACCCAGAAAAACAAGAAAGAGTGGATGGATCGCCTGACCGAGCTCTACAAGTATCGCAATAAGTCAGACACGGGCCTGAATGAACTGGTCGCCGGCATCCTTTCAAAGCCGTTGCCTGAGGTACCGATGCCGCTTACTACTTTGCCAACTCCGCCGACGACCGGAGCGACCGCTCCCATGACTCCTCCAGCAGGAACGCCTGGCGGAACGGCGATGGCGACTCCGGCGCCCACAAAACCGGGAGCGGTGTCGACTACGCCCGTTCAACCGGGCAAGACTACGACTACTCCCAAAACGACTACGCCGAGTACAAGCCAGACAACGAAGCCTAAACCGAAGGCGAATCATCGTCGCCATCCCTAGGCTCTGCTAGTTTGATCTGGAAAACATAAAACGCCGAGGGCATCGTTGTTGTTTCGACGATGCCCTCGGCGTTTTGCTACAATCAATCCGCCGTGAACCACTATTCTGCCGCGAACCTCGACTCACTCGAGGAAATTCTTGAGTACAAGTTTGCCGATCGGGGTTTACTCGAACGGGCCATTACTCATCGATCCTGGGCACATGAACAAGTGTCTCCTGGGTCCCAGGACGAAGCGCGCCGCCTGCACAACGAGGCTTTCGAGTTTTTGGGCGACTCGGTACTGGGTCTGGTCGTTGCTAATCATCTTTATCTCTCGAACCCGGACGCGACTGAAGGTGAGCTATCACGCATGAAACACCGGCTGGTTAGTGCGGCTACCCTTGCTAACGTGTCGAAGCGTATGAGTCTGGGAGAATTTGTGCGTTTTGGACGCGGCGAAGAACGGAGCGGCGGTAGTCGCAAGCGGGCCCTTCTTGCCGATGTCTTTGAAGCGATTACGGGCGCGATTTTTCTGGAAGGCGGCCTCGTTGCGGCAACACGATTCGTTAAGTATTCGCTGGCCGACGAATTGGCCCACTCTGATCCGGAGTCTGCTGCCGCCGCTGACCACAAGACGCTGTTACAGGAGAAACTCCAGGCTCTAAAGCACGCCGCCCCGCAGTACACAGTCGTCGAGACACTTGGCCCGCCGCACCGTCGAATCTTTCATGTCGAGGTTAGCTGGAATGGCGGGCAGGTGTTGGGCGAGGGGCGCACTATTAAGGCTGCCGAGGCAGTTGCCGCTCGACTAGCTCTGGAAAAAATGGACCGCGAGTCAGAAAACGCAGTCAGCGGCGAAGGATCGGCCCCGGCCTGACCCTTTGAAGGGTCGCAAGGGAGTAACTTGACCGTGGTGCGTTACAGCATCTAGGATGTTTACCTGAAGCGCGAGAGGGATTGATTGATGAGCCCGAGCACCACCCACGAGAGCACCCAAACCAAAGTAAACGAACCAGCGTCGCTTCCAGCTCAGCGTCGCGTGGATCGAAACGGGCGGGAGCGTGACCTTAACGTCCCGGCCGAGACACACGCCCCGCGGAAGACATGGGTGCGCGAATACTTCGAGTCTGCCGTAGTCACGGTGATAATGGCGCTCTTCGGCATGACCTTCGTAGTCCAGGCCGTGAAGGTTCCTACCGGCTCCATGCAGAACACCATCACCATCGGCGATCACCTTTTGGTTAACAAATTCCTTTTCGGTTCTGGTAGCCGGCTTCCTTTTCTCCCGCAACGGGAAGTCCGCCGCGGCGACATCATCGTGTTCAAATATCCGGGGAATCCAAATGACCCGGACGATGACCTTCGTCCTGATAACACTCCGTTCAAAACAAATTACGTTAAGCGCGTAATCGGATTACCGGGTGATCGAATTGAGGTCCGGGTAACCAGCGTCTTTATCAACGGACGGCTTCTTCCAGAACGAGTAGTAACTGCGGAAGACCCGGGAGACGGCGCCCCTCAGGAAGATCCGCGGCACAGTGCCCCGCTCAAGATTCTGAGCACACCAGCCCCTGAAGGCGAAGGGCCGTACAACGCCTACTACAATCCCTCCACGCGCCAGGCGGCGGCGGAGGGAGGCTCGGCGCGTATCTATTCGGGCTTCCATTACGCGGTCAACGGCCTGCCGGCCACCGTACCAGCGAACTCTTACTTTGTAATGGGCGACAATCGCGACAACAGTCAGGACAGTCGTCGTTGGGGATTCGTGCCTCGCGATCTGGTCATAGGCCGCGCTATGTTCGTCTACTGGTCTTACGATGAAAGCGCTCCCTCCAGCGGCAATTTCCTAATGGACTTCTTCACCAACACCCGCTGGAGCCGTACCGGCACAATGGTCAAGTAACTGGGCCTCAGGTCCTGTCTGGTATTTCTCGCGGTGTAGCCTCAACGCCTCGCCACTCCTATCCGACAAACTCGTCGTCGGTTTCAGACTTTCCCCGGACAGGCGCAAGTTGGCCTGCGGCTTGCTGTCACTCGATCCATCTAATAGTTTTGTTGTATAAGCGGACGGGAGGATGGAGCATGACGGGGATATGGAAACTGGGCGGGCTGACCTGGAAGAAACTTGGCACACGTGTCTGGTCGCAGATTAACCAAGACGACGTATTTGGCCGCGCGGCCCAACTTTCGTACTATTTTTTGCTCTCGCTTTTTCCGCTGCTGCTTTTCTTAATGACCCTGCTGGGATATTTTGCTGAAGCCGGCTCGCAATTACGGAGCAAGCTGCTTAGCTACCTCAGCACGGTGATGCCCGGGTCTGCCCTCCAACTCGTGCAGACTACGCTCGACGAGGTCAGCAAAGCACGCGGCGGGGGAAAACTTTCTTTCGGCATACTGGCGGCCCTTTGGGCGGCTTCCAACGGCATGGGCGCAATCAGCGAGACTCTGAATATTGCCTATGACGTCAAAGAGCGCCGGCCCTGGTGGAAAATCCGGCTCGTCTCCATGGGATTAACCATCGCCCTGGCCCTATTAATTATTTCGGCGCTCGTGATCGTGCTGTACGGTGGCAGGATTGCAGATCTGATTGCCGCGGCCAGCGGATTTGGTCATGTGTTCACAATCACCTGGAAGGTCTTGCAATGGCCAATTGCCCTCGCGTTTCTGTTCGCAGCCTTCGGCATGATTTATTATTTTGCCCCCGATCTGCGCAATCCGAAGTGGCGCTGGATAACGCCCGGAGCTTTTATCGCCATAGTTCTATGGTTGCTGGTGTCGCTGGCTTTGCGCGGCTACCTGCATTTCTTCAATTCATATAGCGCGACGTATGGTTCACTCGGGGCGCTGATTATTCTAATGCTATGGTTTTATCTAACGGGTGCGGCAATCTTGATTGGGGGCGAAATAAACTCTGAGATTGAAAGCGCGGCTCGAGCTGCAGGTGAGCCCGTTTAATAGGAGGTGCTTTTTTCTCGTGTCCCGACTAACTTTTGCCCTGGTTCTAACCTTTGCGCTTTCTCCAGGTTCTCTGTGTCGCCAGAGTTCGGCAGTGGTAGGGCCCCCGCCGTCCGTTATCGCCGGACCTTCAGCGGCACAGTCTCAGACCGCTCGGATAAAATCTAAACCTGACCAACTGTCACTCACTGAAGCGCAGGCATCGCACTTCGCGCAACTCGCCTTGAAGTGCATTCGGAAAGAGTATCCGAACAAACCCGAGCACGTAATTAACGCTCAGAGTGATGTGTTAAGTCCCCGCATCTTGCACCCGGCTTTTTATGGCTGTTATGACTGGCATTCGTCGGTCCACGGACACTGGATGCTGGTGCGCTTGTTGCGCCTGTTTCCCAACCTGCCCGAAGCGCAGGAGATTCGCGCCGGCCTGGAGGCAAACCTCAGCGCCGAGAGCATTGCCACGGAAGTCGCCTACCTCAAGCAGCCGAACCGGCAGTCGTTTGAGCGAACATACGGGTGGGCCTGGCTTTTGAAGCTGGCTGAAGAGCTTCATTCATGGAATGACGCGCAGGGAAAAACTTGGTCCAGGAAATTGCAGCCGCTGGCCGACGCTCTCGTCAATCAGTACATCCTCTTCATGCCCAAGCAGACCTATCCGATTCGCACCGGTGTTCATCCCAACACTGCATTCGGTTTAGCCTTCGCGATGGATTACGCGCAGGCGGTTGGTGATCGGAAATTGGAACACCTGATCGTTGAGCGCAGCCAAACGTATTTTGGCAGTGATGTGAATTATCCGGCTGCCTGGGAGCCGGGTGGGGAAGATTTCTTTTCGCCCGCCCTGATGGAAGCGGATCTAATGAGGCGAGTGATGAATCCTAATGTATTTCGACGCTGGTTTCATCGCTTTCTTCCGCAGCTGACTCGTAACCAGCCGGGAACTTTGCTTCAACCGGCAGTAGTAACCGATCGCACTGATCCGAAACTGGTCCACCTGGATGGCCTCAATCTCAGCCGGGCCTGGTGCATGCGCAGCATCGCCGCGGTATTACCGCGAAATGATCCAGTGAGAAGAATTTTGGCTGAGTCGGCAAGATGGCATGCGCGGGACGCTCTGGGCCATGTTGCCAGCGGGGATTATGCAGGCGAGCACTGGCTGGCATCCTTTGCAGTGTATACGCTGTCGACGCCCGCACCGTAGGACAGACATTCCTGTCTGTCTGAGTCATAAAAGCAAAGGACAGGCTGGAAAGCCTGTCCTACGTAGGCCAGACTCCTGTCTGGCCTTTTATGTTCTGGCGGCACCAGTGCTCCCGCGCCGAACTATTTATAGCGGTAAGTAATGCGGCCTCGACTCAAATCATACGGCGACATTTCAACGCTGACCCGATCCCCTACCAAAATGCGGATGCGATTCTTGCGCATCTTTCCGGAGATTGCCGCCAGCACGACGTGTTCAGTGTTATCCAGCTGGACTTTGAAAAATGCGTTGGGTTGCTTATCGATTATGGTGCCCTCTGCGGGAATCAGATCGTCTCTTGCCAATTAGTTTCTCCTTGTTAGTCTGGTTTCAAGTTTCAGGCTGAAGGCTCACGTTATCCGCGACCCTGAACCTCTTGACTTGAAACCTGGTTATCTACTCGCGCGTCGTGGTCGAAAGGAACGAACTGAACTGCTGGCGCGCCTGAATTGAGTGAACGGCTTGCCTGGAGAAGTAGTAACACTCTTGCCACCGCCAAATCCCGGCAGCACCACCCGCTCAACCTTTTGTCCTGTCAGTCGCTCGATTGCCCGCATCGACAACTCGTCAACCGGCGTGACAATTGTAATGGCACGACCCTGGTTGCCGGCTCTGCCGGTGCGACCTATGCGATGTACGTAGTCTTCCGGGGCTGCGGGCACGTCGTAATTGATAACATGCGATACCGCATCCACGTCGATGCCACGAGCCGCGATATCTGTCGCGACCAGCACGCGCGTGCGTCCATCACGAAATCCACGCAATGCTGCTTCACGCTGCGGTTGTGTCCGGTCAGCATGAATCCGGTTAACACTGTGCTCGCGTGCCTCCAGAATATGTGAAAGCCGCTCAGCTCCTCGACGCGTGCGGGTAAAAACCAGCACTCGCTCAAAGCGTTCGCGTTCCAGCAAATCAAGTAACAACGCGATTTTTGATTCTTGGGCCACCGGGTAAGCAGTCTGCTTAACCAGTATTGGTGCTTGTCCACGCGTGCTGACCTCGATCAGCTTAGGCGCCTTCATGGTCGTACGAGCCAGACGCTCAATCTCGGACGACATCGTCGCGGAGAAGAGAAGCGTTTGACGCTTTGCCGGTACCATCGCGAGTACGCGGCGGATTGCGGGGAGAAATCCCATGTCCAGCATGCGATCCGCTTCATCCAGCACCAGTACTTCGACGGTGGAAAGATCAACTGCGCCGCGCTCAGTAAGATCGAGCAGACGTCCCGGCGTAGCGATAACTACGGTCGGACGACGATGCAGCTCTGAAATCTGCGTTCTAATGTTTGCGCCACCGATCAAGATGACGCTGCGATTGCTCTTGACGGGATTTAGTTCCCGATAATTCATTTCGATTTGCGCCGCGAGCTCGCGCGTTGGCGCGAGGACCAGCACACGCACACCGGGTCGCGCTGACGCTTTACCCTTTGTGCCACCTCCCTCAGAGGCGGTAATTCTTTGAATGATGGGAAGTAGAAACGCGGCCGTTTTACCCGTGCCAGTTTCGGCACATCCGATCAGGTCCTCGCCGCTGAGGACAACAGGTATCGCCTGTTTTTGGATCGGTGTTGGTTCGGTGTATCCGAGAGACTCGCAGCTTCGCACTTGCGCTGGCGCCAGTCCCAATTGTGAAAAATTCATAGACTCCTTAGTTGCGCGACAGTCGTTGCTTCGATGGTCGCATTGTTTCGAGAACTCTTTGCCCTCGGTGCCTCTGTGGCGCCTTTGTTTAAGCTCACCACAGAGGACACTCGAGGACTCAAAGAGAAATGCTTACCACCTGGGCTCGCGATTGCCGCTGTAGCCGCCACCGCCGCCGCCGCCGCTGCGATTACCACCGTAACCGCCACCGCCGCCACGACCGCCACCACCACCACCGAAACCACCCCGACCGCCACCACCGCCGGCACGATTCTCGCGCGGCTTGGCTTCATTAACGGTCAGACTGCGTCCATTGACCTCTTTGCCATTGAACTGTTCGATAGCCTTTGCAGCTTCTTCCTGGCTGGACATTTCCACGAAGCCAAAGCCACGTGAACGCCCAGTGTCGCGGTCTTCCACGACGCTCGCCGATTCAACCGTGCCGGCAGCTGCAAAAAGTTCCTGCAGATCCTGGCTGGAGGTCGTAAACGCGAGATTTCCTACGTAAAGTTTGTTTGTCATATACAGATGTACCTTTCCCCACGGGGGGACTGAAAAGAAGCTGCGAATCGGATTGGCTTCGGTCGAACGGTAGGAGCGAAGAACCGGGTTTCGGATGCTCTAAGTGAGCGGCTTCTGAAGTTGAAAACTAGCCTGCTCTCGAACTATCCAAAACGCCAGCACTTACTTTTCTGCGCTGGGCGCATCACCGTCGATGCGCGAGAGAAGGATTAACCGCGGATATGATGCACTATTAACTCGCTCAGTTGCAAGGCCGTAAGGACCAATAAGTGGCAGGTGGCCGGTAATCAACTGCTAAGTAACGACTTAGGGTGACTCTAACCGCGGCGGCAGGCCCCACCGCAGGCTTCAGGCAGCCTCCGGCGCGACCGGCAATAAGAAGTCCAGCAAATGCTCCAACTGTTCATAGTCGCCCAGTCTGGTGACATATTCGTTGCGACGAACACCCACTTCCATCATCGGGTATGGGTCAACCGTGTCCTCATGAGTAACAATCACAACCGGCAAGGCCCCCAACTGTGCTTGCTTGACGATCTGACGTGCGGCCACCAATCCATATAGCAGCGGCACATCCAGATCGACCATGACCAGATCCGGATGCGCGTACCGGGCGCGTTTTACCGCGTCCTGTCCGTTATCGGTGTCAATCAAACGATAGCCGTTCAGCACCAGCACCTGCCTTAACTCCCGGCGCACCTCCTCCTGGTCCTCAATCAAAAGTACGAGTGGATTTCCGGTATTGGATAGCCGACGCGGCGCCCGGGACTGAGTAAAGTCGCTCAGGTTGCTGGTTTCTGGATTGGCAGACATGATTGGACCTCCTGAATATTTACCGCAACGTCCCAAGCGCGGACTGGCGCACTGGCGGAACGACGAAACAGAATACCGGGGTGCGGACTTTTTGATTCTCGTTAATCCTGGGTGCGAATTACTTGCGGCCTACTAAAACCCAGAGTATGGCGAGTGTATTGGGGCGCAGCCGGGAACTTTTTCGCGGCTTGATCGCAAACAACTGTCCTGATTCAGGGAAGGAGAAAGGATAGTAAGGTCTATCTAATCGGCAGTCTGTGCGGTAGCGCACACAATCATGATTACGCCCAGAACTTCGGGTATAGGCTGATGAGATAGCGCGACCACCGCCGCCTATAAGTTCTGTTACCCAAAAGCAAGAAGGCTGCCGGAATGGCCGCCTTCTTGCTCTCTGGCTATTAACCGATCTCTTGCTCGAGGTTTAGCGGCCTTCGTTTTCAGTCTTTAAAATGTGACCATCCGTGGCACTGAGCCAGACATATCTGGTTGTGCTGTTGTCGCCTTCAGTGCTGATTATCACGAGATGGTAAAAGACCCTGCCATTCTCCTCGCGGCCGAGACTGCATGCCAGGACTTTACCTGGGTACTGGCTGGTGGCAATCTGGATCGCTCGGTCCATCGAGATACTGGCGCCTCTGGTCATTTCCACTTGCTTCCGGGATCGCTCTTCCCGGCCACTTTCCAGACGGTCCTTGCGCTTGCGCACTTCCACCACTTTGTCGTTGTCTTTGGCATTCTCCTCGGCCTGCTCCATCTCCTGTTTCTCACGTTCGGACTGTTTCTGTTTGTCCTGTTGCCAATCGTTTACGCTGAAATGCATTTCCACAGTGATACGTTTGGAAATGGGTTGACCGTCCTTCATGTATGGCCGAAATCGCGATTGGCGAAGTGCCTCGACCGCATTCGCATCGAGCGAGGGGAAGAGAGGCTTCGTAACTTGTATATCCTGAGGCACCCCGTTTGGATCTATGGTCGCCGCTAATAGCACGGTGCCTTCAATGTTTTTGTCGCGAGCGTCGTCAGAGTATTTCGGCTCGACGTGTTGGGTCATCCGGCCCCCTTCGTCGTTCTGGTAGAGCTTATCCATTAGCGCAATTTCTTCCTTTGCCTCTCGCAGTCGCGCTTCATTCTCCGGGCGGCTCTTTTCCATTTGCGCGATGGCTTCCTTAACTTCTCGCATCCGGTCCTTCGTGTACAGCTTCTCCATTTCAGCGATCTTTTGCTTTGCTTCCCGCATTCGCGCTTCGTCGCCAGGATATGTCTTTTCGATCTGAGCGAGCTCTTCTCGTATTCTTTGGCGGGCCGCTTCTCGTTCCGGGCCGGATTGTTGTGTTTCTTCCTCCCTAAGTTTCACTCCCGCTTCCTGTAATTCCCGTTCCATCCGGCGCGTTGCTTCAAGCTCTGACCCCTGGAGATCGGGATTGTTCTTCAGCCGATCCTTCAGCTCGCGTTCCTGGCGTTGTAACTCTTCACGCGCTCTCTCTAACTCTTGCCGCGGCTCACGTCTGATTTCCTGTGGTTGACTCAGGCCGGGCGCGGTTCCGTTGATATCGAAACGGATCGCAAACGATGCGGCAGCTATGCATGGAGTTATCAGAAGTAATGAAGCCGCGATTAGGAGCAATGTCCTTCGACGCGCGCTAAGCTTTGGTTTTGTAAGCAATGACATGATACGTACCTCCAAAATGTCGGCATCTGTGATGCCAATGGTTGTGTCCGCGGCCAGGCGAGCCGCCAGCGGCGCCGAGCCAATCAATCTCACCAGTGAACGAGCATAGACTTCCGGCCTTAGCAGTTTTTTTGCGACCAGGTCATCACAGCAAAGCTCTCGCGTTTGCCTGATGCGCCGCCGCAATAATGCCGCCGCCGGATGAAACGAAAGCGGTAGATAGATGAGTTCGTAGAGCAGATTAAGTATGTAGTCGCGCCTGGCGACGTGCACGAGTTCATGGCCAATTGCTGACGACAATATGTCTTTGTCAGCTTCATGCAGCAACTGCGCCGGCAGAATAATGATGGGCTTGAACACGCCCGCACTACTCGGCACCGGCACGGCCGTCGAGCAAAGGATTCGAACGCGGACGACGCCGATAGCTGCCTGGCACTCAGCGATTATGCTTTGGATGTGGTCTGGGAATGCGACTGAATAAGCCCCACGTACGAGGGTCCGAGTTCTGCCCCAGGCCCGGAGCAGCTTGAGGCCGCGGTAGGACACAAATAGTGCGTAGAGCCCGACCAGTACTGCCGTTAAAGTTCCGTTGAGATGAATAGGAGAGATCCGAGCCCTTTGAAAGATCGAAAGGCTCTGGGGCGCGGGTTCAACTGCGGGCGGTGACGACGCAAAGACGTGGGTTGACGCGGAGCTTTCTGTTGGTTCCGCCGGCTCAGATCGAACGGAAGTGGTCGGAGCGGTATTGGCTGGCGGGTCCGCCTTCGGCGTTGATTGCCCCTCCGAAACAAAGAGCCTCTTCAACAGTTGTGAACCGGTCGCTACCGGCAAGCCAAGCGACAAGACCAACGCTACCACCCAGACTGCATGACCTTGCCAGGGAGCCGTCGGACGGAGCAACCAGGCACAAACGGTGGCGACGGCGCTGATCAGAGCGATCTGCCACGCAGCATTCAACAGGAACGTCACCAGTAGTTGAGCTACCGTTCTCATTTCTTTTCTTCGCGGGTTTCTTCCAGAAGCTTGTGCAGGCGCGCCAACTTCTGCGGCGTTAGATGTTTTGTTTCCACCAGGCTCATGACCAGACTTTCGGCCGAGCCGCCGAACAGACGCTCGACGATGTCACTCATGTGCTGGCCTATGACCTGGCTGCGGCTGACCGCCGGTTTATAAAAATATGCGCGGTCTTTGAGCGTTCGTTTCACCTTACCCTTGCGCTGCAGAATGTTGAGCATCGTCTGCACGGTGGTGTACGCCAGTTCGCGCTGAAGATGCTGCTGCACGGTCTGCACGTTGGCCGGTCCGGTTTCCCACAGGACGTGCATAATCTCGAGCTCGAGCGGCGTCAGATGTTCGGTTTTTCGTCGCGCCATCGGTTTCAACTCCTAAGAGTTTAGGACTATAAACGCGAACCGGGAAATCTGTCAACTAATTTTTTAGGAGATGTAACCCGACCGCACCCAGAGCGTCAGCGAGGGCTCGACAACTGTGGTAATGAATTTTTAAGAAAAGAAAGGAGAGCCCTCTCTTATGGTTGGGCTTCCGCCTGGAATTCGATTACCACGCCGGCCGAAGGCAATATTGGCAGTACGCGATCAAGCTGGCCGAAGACACGGCCATCGGAACCAAAATCGAAGAAGCCGGCGTAGCGCAGGTTGTTGCGGTTCAGTGCGTTAATCACTTCGCCCGTTAACGTCAACTTCCATTTCTTGAAGAGGAACGCCTTGCTCACAGAACCCGGAGCGATAGCGACGGGGTAATCTTCCATAGCCATCCGAGTCTAGTGTTCGCTCTGCCCTCTCGCACCGCTCCTTGGTTCCGTATTTGTCGGATCCGCTCTTATCCGCGTTCACCCGCGGCCATTTACT